>NZ_ANKP01000049.1:0-113617 GCF_000319775.1 Cupriavidus sp. HMR-1 | reverse complement strand
CGCTGCTGCAGCGCCCGGCCTGGCACCAGCGCGTGCATGACGTGGTCATCGCGCCGCTTGCACAGGCCCTGACCGAACGCGCGGCCCACCAGGCCGCCACCGCCGCGCAAACGCGCGTCGAATTCTTCACGATGGCCCGCGGAGAGGATTGAGATGCCATCCACCCAGTCAATGACCACCGCCCCCGCCACCTCGCTGCTGCCGGGTTTCGATAACCCCGTGGACGACGCGCAACAGGTGTTCCGAGCGGCGCTCGAAGCATTCGCCCATCCGGGCCGCCTGGAAACGCTGCCCGTGACGAGTGGCCAGCCCGAGGGGCTGTCCCCGGCGCTGACCGCCCTCCTGCTGACGCTGGCGGACCCCGACACCCCGGTCTGGCTGCCCGCCGATGTGCCCGCTGCCGCGCGCGCGTTCCTGCGCTTCCATTGCGGCTGCCCGCTCGTGGACAACCTGGGCGAAGCCACCTTCGTCTGCATCCCCGCCGGCCATGCGATGCCCGCGCTCGCCGATTGCGCGCAGGGCTTGCCCGCCTACCCGGACCGCTCCGCCACGCTGCTCGTGGAAGTCGCCTCGCTGCACGCGGGCGACACGCTCACGCTGCACGGCCCCGGCATCGAAACCACGCAATCGCTGTGCGTGACCGGCCTGCCCGCGGACTTCCGCGCAAGCTGGCGCGCCAACAACACGGGCTTTCCGCTCGGCGTGGACCTGCTGCTGGCCAGCGGCGACGAATTCTGCGCGATGACGCGCACCACGCACGTGGAGGACTGAGATGTACGTAGCCGTCAAAGGAGGCGAACGCGCCATCCTGAACTCCTACCAGATGCTCGACGCCTATCGTCGGGGGGACACGTCGGTACCGGAAATCACACTCGAACAGATCCGCGAACAGATGCCGCTGGCGGTATCGCGCGTGATGGCCGAGGGTTCGCTCTATGACCCACGCCTGGCCGCGCTCGCGCTCAAGCAGGCTGCGGGCGATCAGATCGAAGCGATCTTCCTGCTGCGGGCCTATCGCACCACGCTCGCGCGCTTCGGTTATACCCAGGCGCTGGATACCGGCAAGATGCGTCTGCAGCGCCGGATCTCGTCGACGTTCAAGGACGTGCCCGGCGGGCAAGTCCTCGGGCCGACCTACGACTACACGCAGCGTCTGCTCGACTTCACGCTCGAAGCGGGCCGCGACCCCGCGCCGCTAGCGCCCTCGCCGGAACCGCTGGCCCCGAACATGCCGCGCGTCACCAGCTTGCTGGAAGCCGAATCGCTGGTGGAAGCCGACGCGATTCCTCCGGGCGACCCCGCCCCGCCGGACCTGACGCGCGAACCGTTGACGTTCCCCGCCGAGCGGCCCGCACGCCTGCAGAACCTGGCGCGCGCCGATGAAGGCTTTCTGCTGTCGATGGGCTACTCCACGCAGCGCGGCTATGGCAATTCGCACCCGTTCGCCGGCGAGATTCGCTATGGCAGCACCGAAGTCGAGATGTTCATCGAGGAACTCGGCTTCACCATCACCATCGGTGAAGTGGAAGTGACCGAATGCCAGATGGTGAGCCAGTTCGCCGGCAACGCCGACGAAGCGCCGCGACTCACGCGTGGCTACGGGCTCGTGTTCGGCTACAACGAGCGCAAGGCGATGTCGATGGCGCTGGCCGATCGCGCGATGCGCGCGGAAGAGCTCGGCGAGGCAGGTGACGCACCGGCCAACGATATCGAATTCATGCTGTATCACAGCGACAACGTCGAAGCGTCCGGCTTCGTGCAACACCTGAAGCTGCCGCACTACGTGGACTTCCAGGCCAACCTCGAACTGCTGCGGCGGCTGCGCGCCGAGCAACAGGGCGCGGCCACCGATGCGCCGGCCGAAGACCAACCCCAGGAGGAGTCGCTGGCATGAACGCCACCGCTACAGTCGCGCGCGACGAACACTACAACTTCGCCTATCTGGACGAATCGACCAAGCGAATGCTGCGCCGGGCGCTGCTCAAGGCCGTTGCGATCCCCGGCTACCAGGTGCCGTTCGGCAGCCGAGAAATGCCACTGCCGTATGGCTGGGGCACGGGCGGCATCCAGGTGACCGCCGCGATCATCGGCCGCCAGGACGTGCTCAAGGTCATCGACCAGGGATCGGACGACACCACGAACGCGATCAACATCCGCCGCTTCTTTGGCCGCGTGACCGGCGTGCAGACGACCGAACGCACCACCGACGCCACCATCATCCAGACCCGTCACCGCATTCCTGAAACGAAGCTGAGCGCAGGCCAGACGATGGTCTACCAGGTACCCATTCCCGAGCCGCTGCGCTGGCTGGAGCCGAGCGAAACCGAAACGCGCACGATGCACGCGCTGGCCGAATATGGCTCGATGCACGTGAAGCTCTACGAAGACATCGCCCATCACGGCCATATCGCCACCACTTACGACTACCCCGTGATCGTCAACCAGCGGTACATGATGCGGCCTTCGCCGATCCCCAAGTTCGACAACCCGAAGCTCGACCGTAGCCCCGCGTTGATGCTGTTTGGCGCCGGGCGCGAGAAGCGCGTCTATGCCGTGCCGCCGTACACCACGGTCAAGAGCCTCGACTTCGTCGATCATCCGTTCACCGTGGAAAAGTGGTCGAGCTGCTGCGCGCAATGCGGCGCCACCGACAGCTATCTCGACGAGATCATCACCGACGATGCCGGCACGCGCATGTTCGTGTGCTCGGACACCGAGTACTGCGCCGACCGCCAGGCCGCGCAGGCTGTGAAGCAGGCCGCAGGAGGTGCCCAATGAACGCAACGCCTCTGCTCTCCGTACGCGACCTGACGCACACCTGGGACGGCGTGCATGGCTGCCACGATGTCAACTTCGATCTCTATCCGGGCGAAGTGCTCTGCGTGGTCGGTGAATCGGGCTCGGGCAAGAGCACGCTGCTGCAAGCCCTGTCGATGCAGGTCAAGGCGCAGCGCGGCAGCGTCAGCTACGACATGCGCGAATCGGGGCTGACCGATCTGGCCGGACTGTCGAGCGCGCGGATGCGTCTGCTGGCCCGCACGGACTGGGGCTTCGTGCGGCAGCACGCCCGCGATGGCCTGCGGATGCAGGTGAGCGCCGGCGCCAATATCGCCGAGCGCCTGATGGCCGTCGGCAATCGCCACTACGGTGACCTGCGCGAGATCGCGGGCGCCTGGCTCGAGAAAATGGAAATCGACCTTGCCCGACTGGACGATGTGCCGACCACGTTCTCGGGCGGGATGCAGCAGCGTCTGCAGATCGCGCGCAACCTGGTCACACATCCACGCCTGGTGTTCATGGACGAGCCGACCGCATCGCTCGACGTCTCCGTGCAGGCCCGGCTGCTCGACCTGATGCGCCGCCTGGTCACCGACCTGGGCCTGGCCGCGATCCTCGTCACGCACGACCTGGCCGTGGCGCGCCTGCTCGCGCACCGCACGCTGGTCATGCAGGGCGGCCGCGTGGTCGAACAGGGCCTGACCGATCAGATCCTCGATGACCCGCAGCATCCGTACACGCAGTTGCTGGTCTCCTCCATCCTGCAGGGATGATCATGATGCAATCCAACAACCAGAAACTGATCGAGGTCCGCGGCCTCGGCAAGATGTTCACGTTGCACAACCAGGGTGGCATTCGCCTGCCCGTGCTGCGCGCCATCGACTTTGACGCCTCGCGTGGCGAATGCCTCGTGCTGTCCGGCCGTTCCGGCACCGGCAAGAGCACGCTGCTGCGCTGCCTCTACGGCAACTACCTCGCGACCGAAGGCACGATCCGCCTGCGCGACACGAGCGAGGCCAGCGAGCCATGGGTGGAACTGACCAACGCCCCGGAGCAGCGCGTGCTCAAACTGCGCCGCGATGTGATCGGCTATGTCTCGCAGTTCCTGCGTGCGATCCCACGCGTCTCCGCGCTCGACGTGGTAGCCGATCCACTGCAGCAACGCGGCGCCAGCCACGAGGAAGCCCGCGCCCGCGCCGCGACGCTGCTTGAACGGCTGAACCTGCCACGCCGCCTTTGGGATCTGCCACCCGCCACGTTCTCCGGCGGCGAGCAACAACGCGTGAATATCGCGCGCGGCCTGATCGGGGGCCATCCGATCCTGTTGCTCGATGAGCCCACTGCATCGCTCGACGCCGACAACCGGGCGGTGGTGATCGAACTGATCCGCGAAGCGCTGGCCGAGGGCCGCTCGCTAATCGGCATCTTCCACGACGAGGCCGTGCGCGATGCGGTGGCCACGCGGATGCTGCCGCTGCAGCCGGCTACGGCGCTTGCCTGAACCTGAACTGGAACCGGACATGCCTACCACTTACCTCACGCACGCGACGCTGGTACTACCGGATCGCGTCCTGCACGACAGCGCAATGCTGATCGCCGATGGCCAGATCGCCGCCATCGAGCCAGCTTCCGCCCCGGCCGACGCCGAGGTCATCGACCTGCGCGGCCACACCGTAATGCCCGGACTGATCGACGTCCACTGCGACGCCATCGAAAAGGAAGCCGAGCCACGCGCCAATGTGCTGTTCCCGCTCGACTTCGCAGTGGCGCAAGTCGACCGCCGCAATGCCGCGGCCGGCATCACCACGCCGTACCACGCGTTGTCGTTCGCCAGCAACCAGTTCGGCGTGCGCAACAACGAGACCGCCGCGACGCTGGTGCGCACCGTGGCCGCGTATCGCGCGCACAGCCTCGTCGACAATCGCATCCACTGCCGCTATGAAGTCACCGATAACGCCGCCGTGCCGGTGCTCGAGATGCTGATGGCCGAAGGCGTGGTCGACCTGCTGTCGGTCATGGACCACTCGCCCGGCCAGGGCCAGTTCAAGACGCTCGATGCTTACCTGTCGTACATGATGGGCAATCACGGCATGAGCCGCGAGGAAGCCGCCGATGCGGCTGCGAAGAAGTCGGCCGAGTTGGCCGGCGCGACCGAGCGCGTCAACCGTCTGGTCTCGAAGGCGCACGAACTCGGCATCCCCACGGCCAGCCACGACGACGACTCTCCACAGCGCATCGCCGCGATGCACGCGCTGGGAGTTCGCATGAGCGAGTTTCCGATCAACGTGGAGACGGCGCAGGCCGCCTCGGCCCACGCGCTCCCGACGATCCTCGGCGCGCCGAACGTGCTGCGCGGCAAAAGCCAGAGCGGTTCGATGCGTGCGATCGATGCGATTCACGCCGGCGTCGGCCACATCCTCTGCTCGGACTACCAGCCGTCCACACTGATCGCGGCGGCATTCGCCGCATCGCGCCTCGCCGATCTTCCGCTCGACCGGGCGCTGGCGCTGGTCACGTCCAATCCGGCAGATGCCTGCCTGCTGGACGATCGCGGCCGGCTGGCGCCGGGCAAGCGCGCCGACGTCATCGCCGTGGGCAGCATTGCCGGGCAGCCGATGGTCACCCATACATGGTCAGCCGGACGCCTGGTGTTCGCGGCGGGATATCCGATGGTGCAGCCTGCCGCATCACGCGCCGCCGAGATGCGAGCGGTGGCCTGAAATGTGATCGGCCAATGAGAGGCCTCGCCCTCTCCCCCAGCCTCTCGCCCGCAGGCGGGAGAGTTGCGGGGCAAGAGGGCGGGTGCCCCCCGACGCGGACACATCCGTTGAGTATAGGTTCCGCTCCACCACCCATACGCTAGGACTTCCACGGAACATATCCTGCTGGCCTTTGCAGCGGCATCCCCTACAGTAGATGAGCGGGTCGCGTGAAGGGGGCCAATATGACGTTAAGAAATGCAATGCCAGCCATGCTGGCTGTTTTTTTGTGCGCCGCCTGCGTCGAAGCGTTCGCTCCGAAAGGGCCGCCCACCTACACCGGCCAGCTTCCCGCTCCCTACGCCTCGAAGACCCCCGAAATCGCCGTGCGCGCCACACCGATCGCGGCGCACGAGATCGACATCTCCGGCATCTGCCGACGCACCGAGGAAGATGGTTTCCGCGAGGACGCGACAGTGCGTGTCTCGCACAATGCCGTGGAATCGCTGACCTGGAAGCTGTGGGTATCGCGCCGTGGCTGGTGCCACTTCGACCTGTCGGAATTCAAGCAGGTACAGCAGACGCCACACATCGAACTGCATGCGATAGATGGCAGCGGCTGCACGCTGATGGTGTGGCAGGACCCGCGCCGTATTACGCTGGCTCATGCCCGATGCGAGAAGCACTGCACGCCGGGCATCTACGACCAGGCGTGGCCTGTGCTGTTCGACCCTAAGAACGGCGGCTGCGCGCAGATCCGCTGAGCCCCTGAACCGCTGAGCCGCCGAATCGCCCTACTTGGCCTTCGGCACGCGCCCCATCAGGAAGAACTGCTCGTTCGGACGCATGCCGATGGTGTTGGCCATGCGGTTGGAGAGCCCGAAGAACGCCGTGATGGCGGCGATGTCCCACGCGTCCTCGTCGTCAAACCCATGGGCGCGCAGTGCCTCGAAATCGGCTTCGCCGATCGTATGCGAGTCCGTGCAGACCTTCATCGCGAGGTCGAGCATGGCGCGCTGGCGCGGCGTGATATCTGCCTTGAGGTAGTTCACCGCGACCTGATCGGCCACGAGCGGCTTCTTCTCGTAGATGCGCAGGATGGAACCGTGGGCCACCACGCAGTAGAGACACTGGTTTACGCCCGACGTGGCCACCACGATCATCTCGCGGTCGCCCTTGGTCAGGCTGCCGGTCTCCTTGAGCATCAGCGCATCGTGATAGGCGAAGAACGCGCGGCACTCGTCGGGACGATGGGCCAGGGCCAGGAAAACGTTGGGAACGAAGCCGGCCTTCTCCTGGACTTCGAGCACGCGCTGGCGGATGTCGTCCGGCAGGTTTTCGATGGCGGGAACCGGATATCGGCTGATGGGTTGGGTCATGTCTGTCTCCTCAGCGGGGTATGTTCCCCTGTTGGTACATGCCCGGCCGTGACCCCACGTCACGGCCGTTGAATCACGAACAGCTTATGCCTGTGACGCGAACTGAATGCGATGCAGGCCCGCGTACAATCCGTTCTTGCCGATCAGCTCGGCGTGGCTGCCCTGCTCGGCTACGCGGCCCTGCTCCAGCACCACGATCCGGTCGGCGTTCTCGATCGTCGACAGGCGGTGTGCGATCACCAGCGTGGTGCGACCGACCATCAGCGATTCCAGCGCGGCCTGCACCTGACGCTCCGACTCTGAGTCGAGCGCCGAAGTCGCCTCATCGAGGATCAGGATCGGCGCATCCTTGTAGATCGCTCGCGCGATGGCCAGACGCTGGCGCTGGCCGCCAGACAGCTTCATGCCGTTATCGCCGATGTTCGTTTCGAGCCCTTCCGGCAGGCCCTTGACCACGTCGGTCAGGTAGGCAGCCGCCAGCGCGCGTTCCACGCGGGCCATGTCGATTTTCTCGCGCGGATGCACGCCATAGGCCACATTGGCGGCCACGGTGTCGTTGAACAGCACCACATCCTGGCTGACGAAGGCGATCTGGCGACGCAGGTCGGCCAGCGCGAAGCGGTCGATCGGCTGACCGTCGAGCAAGATGTGACCCTCGGTCGGATCGAAGAAGCGCGGCACCAGGTTCACGAGCGTGGTCTTGCCGCTACCCGACGGCCCCACCAGCGCCACGACCTCGCCCGGCGCAGCACGCAGGCTGACACGGTTCAGCGCGGCGCGCGCGGCATCGCCATAGCGGAAGCCGACGTTGTCGAACACCAGATCGCCACGGGCCCGCTCCAGCGGCAGGCCACCGTTCTGCGGCTCGATCGGCTCGTCGATCAGGCCGAAGATCATCTCGGCCGCGGTCAGGCCGCGCTGCAGCGGCTGGTTCAGGTCGGCCAGATGCTTGAGCGGCGAGATCAGCAGCAGCATCGCCATCACGAAGCCGGTGAAGCCACCGATCGTGGTCTGGTTGCCCTGCGCCTGGATCATCGCGATCGTCAGGATCACGGACAGCGCCAGCGATGCCAGGAACGCCGTCACGGGCTGATTCAGGCCACCGGCCACGGCCATACGCATCGAGTAGCCGCGCAGCCGCTCGGCCATCGCCTCGAAACGCGACATTTCGTACGCTTCGCCACCGTGCAGCTTGACCACCTTGAACCCGCCCACGGATTCCTCCACCACATAGGCGGCGGTGTTGGTCAGCGCCTGATGCTCACGGTTCAGGCGACGCAGGCGGCGGTTGACCTTCGACATCACGAAGCCGATCGCCGGCAGCAGCACTGCCACCACCAGGGTCAGCTTCCAGTTCGTGTAGAACAGGTAGATCAGCAGCGCCACCACGGTCAGCGAGTCACGCACCAAGGTGATCAGCACGCCGGTGAGGATCTGCATCACCTGGTTCACCTCGAAGATCACGGCATTGATCAGCGAGGCAGCGGTATTGCGGTGGAAGAACAGCGCCGGCGCGTGCAGCATCCGGTCGAACATCTGCATCCGCATCTTCAGCAACACGCCGTTCGAGATCTGCGAAAGCAGGTAGCCAGAGGCGAACTGCGCCAGGCCGCGCACCAGCGCCACGCCCACCAGCAGCGCGGGCACATGCCAGAGCTTGCCGGCGTAGCTGCCGCCGAAGCCCTTGTCGAGCAGGTCGTTGACGACCTTCGGAATAATCCCTTCGCTGGCCGCCACCAGGCCCATGGCGATGATGGCCAGCACGAAGTTGCGCTTCTCGGGCTTCAGATAGGCCCAGACGCGCTTGAGGGTATCGGATTCCTGGGGCGTTTGTTGTTTGTTGTCGGTCACGTTCGCTCCACTTGCCAACGGGAAAGGGACGCCGGGGCGACTGCCGCTAGAATGGCGGGCAGCGTCGGCGTGCGGAATCCCATTGCAAGCATCTCTATGAAAATCTCTGTCGTACTGATCACTAAAAACGAGGCACACAATATCCGGGAGTGCCTCGAGAGCGTCTCCTGGTGCGACCGCGCGATTATAGTGGACTCCGGCAGCACGGACGGCACGGTGGAAACAGCCCGCGCCATGGGCGCGGAGGTCCACCAGACCGCGACGTGGCCCGGCTTCGGTCCACAGAAAAACCTCGCCCTGTCCAAGGCACAAAGCGAGTGGGTACTCTCCATCGACGCCGACGAGCGCGTCACGCCGGAACTGCGCGATGAGATCCTGGCAGCCATCGCATCGGGTCAGGCCGACGCCTACGACATGCCCCGCCTGTCACGTTTCTGCGGCCGCTTCATCCGGCACAGCGGCTGGTACCCCGACCGCCTGACCCGCTTGTTCCGCGTGGGAAAGGCCAGGTTCACCGACGACCTCGTGCACGAAAACGTCGTCACCGACGGCCCGATCGCGCACCTCCGGAATCCGCTGCTGCACTACACCTACGACGACTTCTCGCAGGTGCTGCGCAAGGTCGACCAGTATTCGACGCTGGGCGCCACGCAGGCATTCCAGCGTGGCAAGACCGCCACGCCGGCCAGCGCGTGGCTGCATGGCAGCTGGGCATTCCTGCGCACCTACCTGCTGCGTCGCGGATTTCTGGACGGCCCGCAGGGCTTGGCCATCGCGTTGATGAACGGTCAGGCCAGCTACTACAAGTACATCAAGCTGTGGCTGCTGCAACAGCCGGCACGCCAGCCCGCCGCATCAGGCGATCCGCAAGCACGCTGAACGCCTGGGCCGTCGGCCTGAAGCCCATCTGCTCGATATGGGTCGCTGCGTGGGCCAGCAGTGACTCGCGCAGCGCAGCGTCCTGCAGGCCACGCCTGATCGCCGCCGCAAGCTGCGCGGCATCGCCCACCGGCACCAGCAGCCCGGCGCGGCCATCGTCGAGGATCTCGCGCGGCCCCGTCGGACAATCGGTGCTGACCACCACCTGCCCTACCGCCAGCCCTTCGAGCAGCACATTGGGCAAACCTTCCATCTTCGAGCTGAACGCCAGGAGCCGTGACTGGCGAATCCAGGCATGGGGGTTCGACTGGAAGCCAGCAAAGGTCACGCGATCGGCGATACCGAGCGATGCGGCCAGCGCCTCGAGTTGCGGCCGCGATGCGCCATCGCCGACCAGCACCAGATCCTCGTCGATACCTTCCTTCGCAAGCTGCGCATAAGCGTGCAGCAGCGTCGTGAAATCCTTTTGACTCTCCTCGAGCCGACCGACGGACACGATGTACGGTCCCGCCGGCTGCGCAGAAGCATCGAGCGGCGCGTTCGCCCTGGCGCGGATGCTGTCGAGGTCGATGGTGTTGTAGAGCCGCACGAGCTTGTCCGCCACATCGGGAATCAGCGCCCGCGCATCGTTCAACATGCTGTCGGTCAACATCACCACGGCCGCGTAGTCGGTGCGGCACTGGTGCCGAAGCTTGCGCAGCTTGCGCCGATGACCCCGCTCCAGGTGCGCCACGCTGAAGTGCTGGTATCCCATCATCGGGACCGGCAGCGGACCGGTGATGCGCGACAGCGACATGTCGTAGTCGACCACCACGTCATAGCCCTGCGCCAGCACCTGCCGGAAGCGGCGATTCATCAGCGGCTTGCGCACGGGCGGCAGCAGCACTTCCTCATAGATCTTTCCAAGCGGCCCGAGCTTGCGCGCCTTCTTGAGCTGGCGGCAATGCGAAAGCCAGCGTTCGGGCGCCAGCACCTGAAGCTTCACGCCGACCGGCAGCCGCGCGCGGAAATGGGTCTCGAGCGCCTCGGACGGATACGTCACCGTCAGGCCGATCTCGAACCCTTCCCGATCCAGCGCGTTGATCAGCGACACCAGCGACGTTTCGATCCCGCCGTGCAGGAAGTGCGTGACGTGAAACAGGACGCGCGGCTTGCGCTCGCCCTGCACGACCGGCGCCTTCGTCGGATCAGCCATACAACACGCGCACGGTATCGCCCAGGGCGGTACGCAGGCTCGTCAACGCTTCCTCCGAAGGCGTGATCTGCCATTGGTCGCCCAGCATCGCCTCGCACTGCGCGGTCTTGTTGACATAGCTGATGCGAACCGGCACGCCGGGGGTCTGCGACACGTGGGCCAGGTACGGCGTCAGCAGCTCGCGCAGGCGCTCCGTCGAGGCATTGCCGTTGAAGCCGAGGCACACGGCATCGGCGTAGCGGGCGCGCGCGGCAACGAGGTCCTGCACCGAATCCGCCGTAAAGCGCACGCCGCCTGTGAAGGTGTCGTGGCGCGCATTGCCCTGCGCGATCAGCAGTTCGTCCTCGCGGAACATGTGACGGTTGGCGTCGTACAGCTCGTTGAACACCGTCATTTCGATCTGCGCGGTGCCATCGTCAAGCAGCACGATGATCAGCTTGCCGCGCTGGGTCATCTGGGTACGGATGCCGGTGATCACGCCGGCAATCACCTTGCCGCGCACGTCGCGGCCGTAGCCACCGCCATTGCCCTGCACTTCCTTTTCGAGCGCGGCAAGCGTGCCCTTGACGAACCGGCGCACCTCGTCGCGCGACGCATCGAACAGGTGACCGGAGAAGTAGTAGCCGAGCGCCTGCTTCTCTTCCTGCAGCGTGCGCTTGGGCGTCCAGCGCGGCTCATCCACCAGTTCGGGGCGATGCGACGCGCCGGCGTCATCCATCAGGTCGAACAGCGACACCTGGTTGGCCGACTCGGCCTTCTGGTCGGCCGCCTCCATCGCGATCGATACCGAGGCCAGCAACTGGGCGCGATTGTCGTTGAGACTGTCGAACGCGCCGGCGCGAATCAGCGCCTCGATCGTGCGGCGATTGACCTGGCGGCGGTCCACGCGCTCGCAGAAATCAAACAGGTCGTCGAATGGCCGCTCTTCCCGCGCGCGCAGGATGTCCTCGATCGCCCCCTGGCCCGAACCCTTGATGCCACCCAGGCCGTAGCGGATGGTCTTCGCATCGGTCGGCGCGAAACGGTACTCGCTGGCGTTGACGTCCGGCGGCAGCACTTCGATCTTGTTCAGGCGGCAGTCCTCATAGAGGATCTTGACCTTGTCGGTGTCGTCCATGGCCAGCGACATGTTGGCTGCCATGAATTCGGCCGGATGATGCGCCTTGAGCCAGGCCGTGTAGTAAGCCAGCAGCGCGTAAGCGGCCGCGTGCGACTTGTTGAAGCCGTAGCCCGCGAACTTCTCCATCAGGTCGAAGATGTCGTCGGCCTGCTGGGCGGTCAGCCCGTTCTTGTCGGCGCCCTCGCGGAACATGTCGCGGTGCTTGGCCATTTCCTCGGGCTTCTTCTTGCCCATGGCACGGCGCAGCAAGTCGGCGCCACCCAGCGAGTAGCCGCCGATGATCTGCGCCATCTGCATCACCTGCTCCTGGTAGACCATGATGCCGTAGGTCTCCTTGAGCACGGGTTCGACGCGCGGATCGGGATATTCGACCTTCTCGCGGCCGTGCTTGCGGGCACAGAAACTCGGAATCAGGTCCATCGGGCCCGGACGATACAGCGCCACGAGCGCGATGATGTCCTCGAAGCGGTCAGGCTTCGCGTCCTTGAGCATCCCCTGCATGCCGCGGCTTTCCAACTGGAACACCGCCACCGTGTTGGCGCTCTTGAGGATGTCGAATGCGGGGCTGTCGTCGAGCGGAATCTGGCTGCAGTTCC
This sequence comes from Cupriavidus sp. HMR-1, assembly GCF_000319775.1. NCBI lineage: Bacteria > Pseudomonadati > Pseudomonadota > Betaproteobacteria > Burkholderiales > Burkholderiaceae > Cupriavidus > Cupriavidus sp. HMR-1. Next base: position 101,120 of record NZ_ANKP01000049.1, on the reverse strand, counting down.
AGTCGGCCTTGCTCGGGTCGAGCCGGCGGATGTACCGCTCGGCCCAGTCGAGGATCGTCAGCGTGGTCAGGCCCAAGAAGTCGAACTTGACCAGGCCGGCCGCTTCCACGTCGTCCTTGTCGTACTGGCTGACCACGCCGCTCATGCCGTCCGTGCCCTGCGTGTAGAGCGGGCAGAAATCGGTCAGGCGGCCGGGGGCGATCAACACGCCACCAGCGTGCATGCCGACGTTACGCGTCATGCCTTCCACACGCTGCGCCAGTTCCAGCAACTGGCGCACTTCCTCTTCCGTGCGCTCGCGTTCGGCCAGCGCCGGTTCTTCCTTCTTCGCTTCCTCCAGCGTGACCAGCTTGCCGGGCTTGAACGGAATCAGCTTGGCCACGCCATCGACAAAGCCGTAACCGAGATCCAGCACCCGGCCCACATCGCGCACGGCCGCCTTGGCGGCCATGGTGCCGAACGTGGCGATCTGCGACACGGCGTCCTTGCCGTATTTCTCCTTCACGTACGTGATCACGCGATCGCGGCCGTGCTGGCAGAAGTCGATGTCGAAGTCGGGCATCGAGACCCGCTCCGGATTCAGGAATCGCTCGAACAGCAGCGCGTACTTGAGCGGATCGAGATCGGTAATGCCAAGTGCGTAGGCCACCAGCGAACCCGCGCCGGAACCCCGGCCCGGCCCCACCGGCACGCCATTGTTCTTGGCCCAGTTGATAAAGTCCGCCACGATCAGGAAGTAGCCCGGGAAACCCATCTTGATGATGGTGCCGGTCTCAAACTCCAGACGCGCGTAGTACTCGGCACGCTTGCTCTCGCGCTCGGCTTCGTCCGGGAACAACACCAGCATCCGCTTTTCGAGACCCTCCTTGGCCATGAACACAAGGTAGTCGTCGAGCGACATGCCATCAGGCGTCGGGAACAGTGGCAGGCGTGGCTTGCCCAGCTCCAGCGTCAGATTGCAGCGCTTGGCGATCTCGACGGAGTTCTGCAGCGCCGACGGGATATCCGCGAACAGCGCGGTCATCTCGTCCTGGGTCTTGAAGTACTGGTCGGTGGTGAACTTGCGCGTGCGGCGCGGATTGGCGAGCAGTTCGCCCTCCGCGATACAGACGCGCGCCTCGTGCGCCGTGAAGTCGTCCGGCGTCATGAATTGCACCGGATGCGTGGCGACAACCGGAAGCTGCATTGACGCGGCCAGTTGCACGGCCTGCGGCACGTAGGCGTCGGTGCCAGGCTGGCCGGCACGTTGCAGTTCGATGTAATAGCGTTGCGGGAACACCCGGGCCCAATGCTCGGCGGCACGGCGCGCCGCCTCGACATTCCCATTGGCCAACGCCTGGCCGACATCGCCACCCATCGCGCCTGAGAGCGCGATCAGGCCGGTGGCCAGCGGCAGGCCTTCCTCGCCCGGCTCCTCGAGCCAGCCGGGCTCGAACTCGGCGCGGCCACGATGCTGGTTGCCAAGCCATGCGCGCGACAGCAGCGTGCACAGGTTCAGATAGCCGATGCGGTCCTGCACGAGCAGCAACATGCGCGCGGGCTTGTCGCGATCTTCGGCATTGGTCAGCCAGACGTCAGCGCCCACTACCGGCTTGACGCCCCCACCACGGGCCTCCTTGTAGAAGCGGATCAGGCCGAAGGCGTTGGCGAGGTCGGTCAGTGCGAGCGCGCCCATCCCATCGCGGGCGGCGGCCTTGACGGCATCGTCGAGGCGGACGATGCCGTCCACGATCGAATACTCGGAGTGCAGGCGGAGGTGTACAAAGCGGGGTGCGGACATAGGGCGCCATTGTACCGGCTCCCCCATCGCCGCACTTGGGGGTTTTTGCGCAGGCGCAATGCGAAGCGCCCCCGAAGAGGTGTCGGGATGCGGCCTGAGGGGCTATAATTTCGCCTTTCCAATCAGGCAGTTATCGAGCACCCTCGTTTCGGGTGCCCGGCCCTGGCAGCGTCACCCATGCAGATCGTCAATATTTCCGCTTACAAGTTCGTCACGCTCGAAGACATCGAGACCCTGCGCCCCGTCATGCGCGAGCGCTGCGACGCGGCCGGCCTGAAGGGCACGATCCTGCTCGCGCCGGAAGGCATCAACATGTTCCTGGCCGGCACGCGTGAGCAGATCGACGAATTCATGGCATGGCTCCACGCCGATGCCCGGTTCGCGGACATCGCGCCGAAGGAAAGCCTGTCGGAAAATCAGCCCTTCAAGCGCATGCTGGTGCGCGCCAAGAAGGAAATCATCACGATGAAGATGCCGCTGATCCGCCCCGAGGCTGGACGCGCGCCTTCGGTGCGCCCCGTGGATCTGAAGCGCTGGCTCGACCAGGGACATGACGACGAGGGACGCCCGGTAGTGATGCTCGATACGCGTAACGCATTCGAGGTGGCGGTTGGCACCTTCGACAAGGCGGTGGAGTACGGTATCGACAAGTTCAGCGAATTCCCGCCAGCCGTGGCGGAGAACATGGCCGAGTTCGAAGGCAAGACCATCGTGTCGTTCTGCACCGGCGGCATCCGCTGCGAGAAGGCCGCCATCCACATGCAGGAAGTGGGAATCGACCACGTCTACCAGCTCGAGGGCGGCATTCTGAAGTACTTCGAGGAAGTCGGCGGAAGCCACTACAACGGCGACTGCTTCGTGTTCGACTACCGGACCGCGCTGAATCCGAACCTGGAACCCGCGGGGCCGGTTCAGTGCTTCGCGTGCCGCGCAGTGGTCACGCCCGAGGAGCAGCAGCACCCGAAGTACGTGGTGGGCAAGAGCTGCCCCCACTGCACCGACACCGCAACTCAGGCCGCGGCCTGACGAAGACCGATGGAGCGGGCGGCGGCGCGGCTCAGGCCGCGAGCAGGTGGTAGAGATTGCGCAGCATGCCCGCCGTCGCGCCCCAGATAAAGCGCTGACCGCCGCCTTCGCGCGGGTAAGGCATGGCGTAGAACATGCGCTCGCCGCCTTCCCAGCGGAACAACCGGCGCTCATGCCGGGCAGGGTCCATCAGGAATGCCAGCGGCACTTCGAAAATATCGGCCACCTCGCGCTCATCGGCACGGAGCGTGAACCCTGAATGCACCAGTCCGACAACAGGGCTGACGTGATAGCCGGTACCGGTGATGTAGTCCGGTAGCGATCCCAGCACTTCGACGTAGTTGCGGGTCAGCCCGATCTCTTCCTCGGTTTCGCGCAACGCCGTGGCGATGCGATTGGCATCGTAGGTTTCCTGCCCGCCTCCCGGAAAACTGATCTGCCCGGCATGGGCATTCAGATTCGCATTGCGCTGGGTAAGCAGCACCGTCAGACCATCCGAACGCTCAACCAAGGGCACCAGTACCGCCGCTTCACGCAAGCCGCGGGTCCGGTCGTACACACGGGATTCATCGGTCAGTTCGGGTTCCCACGCCGGTGGCGCAAGCAGACGATGCCGGATGAAATCCGGTCTCATGCGCGGCGTGGAGAGGGGGGCGTGGCGGCTATCGGTCTCGATGATCGGTAGCGTTTCAGGATCGAATGTTGGACGCATAGCGCTTTCAAGTATGACAGAAGCGCGTAATGTTGCACGGCAGCAAGAACGCTTGGCGTTGCGCCGCCGCCAAACAAAAAGGACACCCGAGGGTGTCCTTCGCAATCCGGCACAGCGCCAGTTACCCGGCGCCTGACAGGGAAAGCTTATTCCGCGGCAACGGCGGCCGGCTTGGCCTTCATCACCAGCTTTTCCTTGATACGTGCCGACTTGCCCGAGCGCTCGCGCAGGTAGTACAGCTTCGCGCGACGCACGTCACCGCGACGCTTCACTTCGATGCCAGCGATCAGCGGCGAGTACAGCTGGAACGTACGTTCCACGCCTTCACCCGACGAGATCTTGCGCACGATGAAGGACGAGTTCAGACCACGGTTACGCTTGGCGATCACCACGCCTTCGTAAGCCTGCACGCGCTTGCGATTACCTTCAACCACGTTCACGTTGACGATAACGGTATCGCCAGGCGCGAATGCGGGGATGGTCTTATTCGCGGTCAGACGCGCGATCTCTTCCTTCTCGATTTGCTCGATGATGTTCATCGTTTTCTCCATAACCATCGTGCCAGCGTTGGATGCCCCAGACACTTGCTGGGCCCCGGCAGAGGATGGGGTTTTCACTTGGCGGGAGCGAACTCCTGCCCTGCTTTCGCCGCCAGTTCCGACAAGAACTTCTCGTCGGCCTTGGACAACAATCCTTGCTCGCGCGCGGCCACGATCAGGTCGGGACGCTTGCGTGCGGTATTGGCCAGCGCCTGCCGGCGCCGCCACTTCTCGATCTCGGCATGATGGCCCCCGAGCAATACATCGGGCACCCGCACACCTTCATATTCTTCCGGCCGCGTGTAATGCGGACAATCGAGCAGGCCATTGACGAAACTGTCCTGGACCGCCGACTGCGCATCGCCCAGCACGCCAGGCAAATGCCGCACCACCGCGTCGATCAGCGCCATCGCCGGCAATTCGCCACCCGACAGCACAAAATCGCCGAGACTGATTTCCTCGTCCACGCGACGATCGATCAGACGCTGGTCGATCGCTTCATACCGGCCGCATAACAGCACCAGGCCGGGCCGTTGCGACAACGCCATGACCTTCTCGTGCGTCAGCGTCGCGCCTTGCGGCGACATCAGCACCACGTGCGGCCTGCCAACACCCGCATCCGACTGCGCCGCGGTGGCGGCGTCGATCGCATCCTCGAGCGGTTTGGCCAGCATCACCATGCCGGGGCCGCCACCATAGGGCCGATCGTCAATCGTCCGGTAGTTGTCCACGGTGAAATCCCGCGGATTCCAGGTACGCAACGCGTAGCGCTGCTGCTTGGCTGCCCGGCTGGTGATGCCCCAGTCGGTCAGCGCGCGAAACATCTCGGGAAACAGCGTGATTACATCGAACTGCATCCGCGCCTCCCCTGACACTTCAGTAATCGAGCCCCCAGTCCACCACGATCCGCCTGGCCGGTGTATCCACCGTCCGCAGGAACGCGTCGACAAACGGGATCAGCCGCTCAGCGGCCTTACCGTCCGGCAGCTCGTAGGCCACCTGAAGGATCTGATGGGCGCCATTGTCGATCAGGCCGGTCACCTCGCCGAGCGATTCGCCCTGCTCGTTGACTACGGCACAACCAATAAGGTCGACCCAGTAAAACTCACCCTCTTCCGCCGCGGGAAAATCCGCGCGCCGGACCCAGACACGACGCCCCTTGAGCATTTCGGCCACACCGCGGTCCGAAACGCCGGCCGGCTGCGCAACCACGGTACCGCTGTGTTCACGCGACTGGGAGATCTTGATGCTGACAGCCTCGGCCGACTGCGCCGGCGCCGACACCACGCCGGCCGGCGGCGCGCGAAGCAGCCACCAACGGCGGGCGTGGAGCAATGCGGAGGCGTCGTCCGCATGTGGCTGGACCTTGATCCAGCCCCGGATACCATAAGCCGCGCCCACATAGCCGACCTCGACCAGATCGTCGGGCAGGCTGTCCGTAAACAACAGCGCGGCGGGCAGTTTTTCCTGCCGGCCGGAGACACCGCCTTGCGTGGCGGCCAGATTCAACGGCTTGCGGCCGGGGGCATTGCCAGTCACTTTAGCGGTGCGTCAGTTCTGCATCGGCGGGCCATACGGGCACGCCGCGCAAGACCTATCAGGCTGCAGCCTTGCCGGCTTGCTTGACCAGGCGGGCAACGGTCGGCGACAGTTGAGCGCCAACGCCTTGCCAGTAGGCCAGACGGTCCTGCACAACGCGCAGGCCCTCTTCCTTGTCGGAAGCCAGCGGGTTGTAGAAGCCAATACGTTCGATGAAACGGCCATCGCGACGGTTGCGCGAATCGGTAGCAACGATATTGAAGAACGGGCGCTTCTTGCTGCCGCCGCGAGCCAGACGGATTACGACCATGTTAATTCCTCGAAAAAACGGGAGCGTGCGAACACGAAACGCAAGAGTATAGCCCACTTCCCGAGCCCAAACAAACACTTAGGACTTTCCCGCCCTGTTCGGCTCCATCGGTGCGCTTTTGACGCAACATGCGGCCAGCCAGACCGTGGCGAAAACCGTGAACCGGAGGCATGACATGCGGCCAAATCGGCACATTGCGAATTACCTCGCGAAATTCCTCTGCAGGCTGGCGCTACTGGGTGCCGTCTGGTCTGCGGCGACGGCGCAGGCCGCCCTGCCGATCGACGAGATCCGGCTGCCGCCGGGCTTCAAGATCGAAGTGCTCAGCGACGCCGTGCCCGGCGCGCGAGCCATGACGCTGTCGCCGAAGGGCACGTTGTTCGTGGGCAGCCGCGCGGAGGGCAAGGTATATGCGTTGGAGTCGCCGCTCGGCCCACATCCGAAGACGCGCGTCATCGCGTCCGGACTCACGATGCCCGTGGGCGTCGCCTTTCGCGATGGCGCATTGTATGCCTCATCGACGTCGCGCATCGTACGGCTCGACAACATCGAGGGCCGTCTTGACGACCCGCCGCGCCCGGTCACTATCAGCGACAAATTCCCGACCGAAACCCATCACGGCTGGAAATTCATTGCATTTGGACCTGACGGGTATCTCTACGTGCCCGTCGGCGCGCCATGCAATATCTGCGCGCCGGATGAGAACCGCTACGCGAACATCATGAAAATGAAGCCCGACGGTTCCGACCTGCGCGTGGTGGCCCGGGGCGTGCGCAACACGGTTGGCTTCGACTGGCACCCCATCACGCACGAACTGTGGTTTACGGACAATGGGCGCGACTGGCTCGGCGACGACCAGCCCGACGACGAACTGAATCGATTGACGCGTGAAGGCGAGCACTTCGGCTTTCCGTATTGCCACGCCGGCACAATTGCCGACCCGGAGTTCGGAAAACAGCGCCCGTGTTCGGCGTTCACTCCGCCAGTCGCCAAGCTGGGGCCACATGTGGCCGCGCTCGGGATGCGCTTCTACACCGGCACGCAGTTTCCGCCGGAATACCGCAAGAACAACATCTTCATCGCCGAGCACGGTAGCTGGAACCGATCCACTGCCATCGGCTACCGGATTGCGCGGATCGTGCTCGATGATGATGGGCGCGTCATTCGCCAGGAGATCTTTGCCGAAGGATGGCTGCGCGACGGCAAGGCGTGGGGTCGCCCGGTCGACGTGCAGGTGGCAAGCGACGGTTCGCTGTTGGTTAGCGACGACAAAGCCAATGCGATTTATCGCATCCGCTACGCGCCCTGAAACCGCTTCGATACCGCGCCAATGCTGGCCTGGCGCGGCATCGAAGTAGACGCGCCAAAGCTGACAAATTTGACGAAACAATCCGTTACACCGGTAACGGGATTGGCATTGGCGGTCACACGGCCCCTGCGTACCATGAACCCAACTCCTGACTTCTCTCAGCAACAGGACCTTGGGATTCCGCATGTTTACCCGCCCCCTCCTGCGCCTTATGGTGGCTGGTACCGTGGCTGTTGCCAGCCTTGGCGGCAGCATTGCAGTCAGCCACGCGCAAGTCGCCTTCTGGCATCACAACCGCACCGATCGCACGGTGCAGGCGGTGCGTTCTGCCAACGGATGGGAGATCGCCAGCGTGCGGGCGGAAAATCGCGATCATGTGCAGGCACAGATTGATCGCATGGAAGCAAGGGCCCGTAACGACGACCGTCTGAGCGGGCGCCCCGCCAGCCCCGGCGGGCGCGACGACGAGCAACGCGCACGCCAGCCCGGTGGCGGCGATCGCAACAGCCCCGGCGAAGCCACGCTCCGAAATGCCGAAGCACACCCCGGCAATGTTGGCCCGGGATGGCAGGCGCGCGGACGGGACGGCGGACGCTAGCCGCGACGATGGCTTGTCACGTAACCGGAACTTCCACGCGCTCCCCTTTGTCTCTACATTTGTGCGTGCTGATTGACGCCGCACAGGCTGCCGCCCGGCGCTGTCCGGAGTCGCACAGCGTGCCGTCGTTGCGCAGACGGCAACCGACCTGACCTGCCTCTGCCCGGTACCCACTGATCGACACCAAGGTCGGGCGCAGCCTCCACAAGACATCCCTGTCGAGGTTCATCATGTCCCCGCTTTTTTCGGACCTGGCCCGGCACGCGGGCCATTTGTCATTGTCAGTGCTGTTCATGCTGCTGCTGACGCTCGTGCTGTACAGCGAAACGCATATCTCCGTGCTGGTATCCGGCGTTCTGGCCTCCGTCTGGCCGTTCTGACCACTGGGGTATCGGTCCGGGCCCGGCGTACAATGTGCGACCACTGCCCGCCATGGCGGCCATACCGTCTCCGTCCCCATACCGATGCCTGCAGCCAGCCAAGCCCCCGCCATCGCCACTGAAGCCCGCAACACACGCGGCAAATCGAAACTGGCCACCGTTGCGCTGGCCTTCCTGCTCGGCAGCCTTGGAGCGCATCGCTTCTATCTGAAAGGGCTGGGCGACAAGTTCGGCTGGGTCCACCTGCTTTGCACCGTAGCAGGCGTGCTCGGTATCGCCTCGCTGATCCTCGGCACGGGCAATACCGCACTGAACTGGGTCTTCGCAGTGGCCGGCGGCGCGTCCCTTATCAGCGCCTTCCTGACGGCCATCGTGTTCGGGCTGCGCCCCGACGACAAGTGGGATGCGCAATACAACCCTCATGGCACGCCCACGCGCTCGGGCTGGCCCGTGGTCATCCTGATCATCTTCTCGCTGATGATCGGCACCGGCCTGCTGATGGCAGGGCTTGCCATCAGCTTCCAGACGTTCTTCGAATCGCAAGTCGAAGCAGCCAAGGCGCTCTCGCAGGAATAGCCGACGGCCTGGCCCCACTTCGCGCGCCAACGATGCCGTTCGACCTGACCGATATCGCGGTCTTCGTGCGCGCGGCGGCGCTCGGCAACCTGTCGGCGGCCGCACGCGATCTGGGACTGTCGACATCGACTGCCAGCGCCCGGCTCCAGCGCCTGGAGGATCGGCTAGGCACCCGCCTGCTACATCGCACAACGCGCCGCCTTTCGCTCACCGGTGATGGCGAGCAGTTCCTGACTCATGCCGAGCCATTGCTGGCCGCATCGGAGGTGGCCGCGCAATCCGTGGGCCGAGGCGCGGAGGTTCCACACGGCCCGTTGCGTGTCACGGCGCCTGCCTCGTTTGGACGCCAGCATGTCTCGCCGGCGATCCCCGCCTTCCTGTCCACCTACCCGGGCATCACACTGGATCTGCGCCTGAGCGACCAGATCGTCGGTCTCGTCGATAGTGGGATCGACGTCGCGCTCCGCATGGGCGCGCTCCCCGATTCCTCGCTGGTCGCCAGGCCGCTCGCACCCAGTCATCGCGTGATCTGCGCATCGCCGGAATACCTCGCGCGGCACGGCACCCCTCGGCACCCGGAAGACCTGCGCAATCACAACTGTCTGATCCTTGGCGATCAATCGACCTGGCGCTTCGATACCCCAGTCGGCGAAAGCGCGGTGAGCGTGCGGGGCACGCTACGCGCCGATAACGGCGAGGTGATTCGCGACGCGATCATCGCGGGCATGGGCATCGCGCTGAAGTCGACCTGGGATGTGGCGCCATACCTGCGCCGCGGCGAGTTGGTCACCGTGCTGGATGAGTACCCGATATTGCCGGTCGTCTCGATCTGGGCGGTCTATCCGAGCCGGCATCTGGTTCCCGCCAAGACACACGCCTTCGTCGACTTCTTTGCCAACTGGTTCGGCTCCCCGCCCTACTGGGATCGCGACGACGCACCTCCCTTGGCCACACCTACCGTCTGACCGGATCTGAAGCCCGTCGGAGGTTCAATCCCCAGGGCGCACATTCCATCAGGGCGCTGAGCAGGGCACTGGTATCTCGCCGGCAATACTGTATATTTATACAGTATTGGAGATTGTACGAGTCAAGAGCCCCCATGACGTCACTACCCGATGGTTTCCGCAAGGGAAGAGGCGCGCTGTCCAACACGGAATCGCGTTTCGACAGCCTGTCCCGAGAGGCGGATGCGGCCATGCTTGCCGATCTGGAAGCCTTGCACGGCGAGTCTCCCGCGCCACGGACAACGATCGCGATCGAGCCAGCCAGGACGATCATCTCGCGCAACCAGTCGCCCGATGTTCCGTTCGACCAGTCGATCAACATGTACCGGGGTTGCGAGCACGGATGCTCGTACTGTTTTGCGCGACCGAATCATGCCTACCTGGGCCTGTCGCCCGGCCTCGACTTCGAGACGAAACTGTTCGCCAAGCCAAATGCCGCTACGCTGCTCGAGCAGGAACTCCGCAAGAAACACTACAAGCCGAGCGTCATCGCGCTCGGCACCAACACCGATCCGTACCAGCCGATCGAGCGGAAATTCGAGCTCACGCGCGGCATTCTGGAGGTGCTGGAACGCTTCCAGCACCCGGTGGCCATCACGACCAAGTCGTTCCTGGTGACGCGAGATATCGACATCCTTGCCCGCATGGCCCGCAACGGGCTGGCGCGCGTGTTCATGTCCGTCACGACGCTCGATGCCGATATCGCCAGAAAGATGGAGCCGCGCGCCAGCACTCCAGCCAAACGGATCGAAGGCATCCGGTTGCTGGCCGAGGCCGGCGTGCCGGCCGGGGTGCTCTTCGCCCCGGTGATACCGGCGCTCACCGACTACGATCTGGAAAACGTGCTGAAGGCCTGCAGCGAAGTCGGGGCAACGTCGGCTGGCTTCGTCATGCTGCGCCTGCCGCTAGAGGTTCGTGGCATCTTCATCGAATGGCTCGAGCAGCATTTCCCCGGCCGCAAGCAGCATGTGCTGAGCATCATCGAGGACATGCGTAACGGGAAACACAACGACGCGGCATTCACGAGCCGGATGCGCGGGACGGGCATCTTTGCCGATCTGGTCCGCAAGCGTTTCGAGCTCGCGTGCCGGAGGTTTGGGCTCAATCAGGAACGCCATTCGCTGCGCACCGATCTGTTCCGCGTGCCGCCCGAGGACTCGCCGCAGGGCTCTCTTTTCTGAGCCGGCAGGCCTGGAGCCGCGTCAGCCTGGCTGACTGCGCTCCTTCTCGTCCACGGCGATCGCCAGCGTCTCCTTGATCTCTTCCATCACCACGTAGCTTTTCGACTGCGCCGCGCCCGGCAGTTGCAGCAGGATGTCGCCGAGTAGCCGGCGATATTCGCCGATCTCGCGGATGCGTGCCTTGATCAGGTAGTCGAAATCGCCCGATACCAGGTGGCACTCGAGCACCTCGGGGATCCGCAGCACCTCGCGCCGGAACTGCTCGAACATGTTGCCCGACTTGTTCCCAAGAGAGATCTCGACGAAGACCAGCAGCGCGCTGCCGAGCAGCGTCGGGTTCAGCCGCGCGTAGTACCCCATGATGACCCCGTCGCGTTCGAGCCGCTTCACCCGCTCGATGCACGGCGTGATGGTCAGCCCAACGGCCTCCGCCAGCTCCTTCATCGAAATCCGGCCGTCAGCCTGCAGGACCCCCAGAATCTTCCGATCCAGCCGATCCAGCGCACGTACCGGCTGACGACTCGTTCTCATGATTTTTTCCTGTTTTACGGATAAATTCGGTAACTATGACTGCCTTGAAGTCAATAGTATAGAAGCGAATTCTCCCACACATCCATTCCGCAGTAGAGAGCCCCCGACATGCGCGTTCTAATTCTTGGCAGTGGCGTTATCGGCGTCACCAGTGCGTGGTATCTGGCCCGCGCCGGTCACGAAGTGATCGTGGTAGACCGCGAAGGCGGCCCCGCCCTTGGCACCAGCTTTGCTAACGCCGGCCAGATCTCTCCGGGCTATGCGTCGCCGTGGGCAGCACCCGGCGTTCCGCTCAAGGCGATCAAGTGGATGTTCCAGGAGCACGCACCGCTCACGATCAAACCCGACGGCACGCTGTTCCAGCTCCAGTGGATGTGGCAAATGCTGCAGAACTGCACTGCCGACCGCTATGCGGTGAACAAGGAGCGCATGGTGCGTCTGGCCGAGTACAGCCGGGATTGCATCCGCGCGCTGCGCGCGGATACCGGCATCAGCTATGAAGGCCGCCAGCAGGGCACGCTCCAGGTGTTCCGCACCGACGCGCAATTGGAAGCCGCGTCGCGCGACATCGCCGTGCTCGAGGAAGCCGGCGTGCCATACGAATTGCTTTCGCGCGAAGAACTCGCCGCGAGCGAACCGGCGCTCGCCGCCGTCGGCCACAAGCTGGCCGGTGGCTTGCGCCTGCCGAACGACGAAACCGGGGATTGCCAGCTGTTTACGGAACGGCTGGCAGCCATGGCTGAATCGATCGGCGTGCAGTTCATCTACAACCGCTCGATCGACGGCCTGCTGACGCAAGGCGATGCGGTGACCGGCGCGATCGTCGAAGGGCAACCGATGATGGCCGATGCCGTGGTGGTGGCGCTGGGCAGCTGGTCCACGCCGTTCGTGAAGCACGTGCTGCCGGGCCTGTCCAACCTGCCCGTCTATCCGCTCAAGGGCTTCTCGATCACGGTGCCGCTCACCGATGCATCGAAGAGCCCGGTGTCGACGGTGCTCGACGAGACGTACAAGGTGGCGATCACGCGCTTCGACGACCGCATCCGCGTGGGCGGCATGGCGCAGATCGTCGGCTATGACCGCTCGCTCGATCCGAACAAGCGCCGCACGCTGGAACACGTGGTGAACGACCTGTTCCCGGGCGCGGGCGATGTGAGCCGTGCCACGTTCTGGACCGGCCTGCGCCCGATGACACCCGATAGCACTCCGGTGGTTGGCCCCGCTGGCATCCGCGGCCTCTGGCTCAACACGGGTCACGGCACGCTTGGATGGACGATGGCCTGCGGCTCGGGCCAGTTGCTGTCCGATTTGGTCTCGGGCACGCGCCCGGCAATCCGTGCCGACGACCTCTCGGTGGATCGCTACCGCAAGCAGCCGCGCACACACCACTTGCCACGGCCGCTACCGGCCTGATCCTTCGGCACGGTGACGAAAAAAAGGGCGACCCCGAGGGGTCGCCCTTTTCATTGCCTTGATACCCGGTGCGCCGGATCAGAACTGATCCGCCGTCAGCGCGTTGGCCGGAGCGCCACCGTCCACAATCGCGGCGCGCAATGCCGATGCCTGGGACAGGATGTGCTGGCCGAAGAAATGCGCCGTCGCGATCTTTGCGTCGTAGAAGGCTGGATCTTCCGCGCGCTTCGCATCGGCAACCAGCATGGCACGGCCGAACTGCCAGCCCGAGAACACGATGCCGCACAGCTTCAGGTACGGCACGCTACCGGCGAACACGGCATTCGGGTCCGCCTTCGCGCTGCCGATGACGAACGCCACCACGGCCTCCAGCGCTTCACGCCCCTGCTTCAGTTGCGCCTGCACCGCCGTGAACGCGTCACCGCCGTGCTTGCCCAGCGCCGCTTCGGTCTCGGCGATCTGCGCGCAGATCGCGCGTGCCATGGCACCGCCATCGCGCACGGTCTTACGGCCAATCAGATCGTTCGCCTGGATCGCGGTCGTGCCTTCATAGATCGGCAGGATGCGCGCGTCGCGATAGTGTTGTGCCGCGCCGGTTTCCTCGATGAATCCCATGCCGCCGTGAACTTGCACGCCCAGGCTGGTCACGTCGATCGACAGCTCCGTGCTCCACCCCTTCACCACCGGCACCAGGAACTCGTACAGCGCCATGTTCTGACGACGCACGCCCTCATCCGGATGCTGGTGCGCGACGTCGCTCGCGGCGGCGGCCACGTAGGCCACCGAGCGAGCGCCTTCGATCAGCGCGCGCATCGTCATCAGCATCCGCTTGACGTCCGGATGATGGATGATCGTCACGGCCTCGCGGGCCGAGCCATCGACCGGACGGCTTTGCACGCGCTCCTTCGCGAACGCCACGGCCTGCTGGTAAGCACGCTCGGACACGGCGATGCCTTGCATGCCCACCGAGAAGCGTGCCGAGTTCATCATGATGAACATGTACTCAAGCCCGCGGTTCTCCTCGCCAACCAGCGTGCCAATGGCGCCACCGTGATCGCCGAACTGCAGCACGGCTGTGGGGCTGGCCTTGATACCGAGCTTGTGTTCGATCGACACGCAATGCACATCGTTGCGCTCGCCCAGCGAGCCGTCCGCATTGAGCAGGAACTTCGGCACGATGAACAGCGAAATGCCCTTCACGCCTTCGGGCGCGTTCGGGGTGCGTGCCAGCACGAGATGGACGATGTTCTCCGCCATGTCGTGCTCGCCATACGTGATGAAGATCTTGGTGCCGAAGACCTTGAACGTGCCATCGCCCTGCGGCTCCGCGCGGGTCCGCACGGCGGCCAGATCCGAACCGGCTTGCGGTTCAGTCAGGTTCATCGTGCCGGTCCACTCGCCCGAGATCAGCTTCGGCAGGAAGGTTTCCTTCTGGGCATCCGATCCGGCAGTCAGCAGCGCCTCGATCGCGCCGTCAGTCAGCAACGGGCAGAGCGCGAACGACAGGTTCGCGGCATTCAGCATCTCGTTGCACGGCGTGGCCACCAGCTTCGGCAGACCCTGGCCGCCGAAATCGACCGGATGCAGCACGCCCTGCCAGCCGCCTTCGCCAAACTGGCGGAACGCGTCACTGAAACCCGGCGTCGTGGTCACCACGCCATCCTTCCAGCTGCTCGGGTTCAGATCGCCCGCGCGGTTCAGCGGCGCCACGACCTGTTCGTTGAACTTCGCGGCCTCTTCCAGCACGGCCTGTGCCGTATCGGGCGTAGCGTCTTCATAGCCGGGCAACTGGCTGATGCTTTCCAGGCCCGCCAGCTCGTTCATGACGAACTGCATGTCCTTGAGCGGTGCACGATAGGTCATTAATGTCTCCAGCGTTTGCAAAAAAGCCGCTCGCGGGCGATACCCGGAACGGCTTCATTCTTCTTGTTCGATCGACCGGCTTTCCGCCGGCCGATCAGGCCATAAGCCCGGTGTTACCTATCAGCCCAGTGCGGCCACCAGCTCCGGCACCACGGTGTTCAGGTCGCCCACCAGACCGTAGTCGGCCACCGAGAAGATCGGGGCTTCGGCATCCTTGTTGATCGCGACGATCACCTTGGAGTCCTTCATGCCGGCCAGATGCTGGATCGCGCCGGAGATACCGACGGCGATGTACAGCTGCGGGGCAACGATCTTGCCGGTCTGACCAACCTGGTAGTCGTTCGGCACGAAGCCGGCATCGACTGCCGCGCGCGATGCGCCCAGCGCAGCGCCCAGCTTGTCGGCCAGCGGCGTCAGCACCTTGGTGTAGTTCTCGCCCGAACCCACGCCACGGCCACCCGAGACGATGATCTTGGCGGCGGTCAGTTCCGGACGATCGCTCTTGGTCACTTCACGCGACACGAATTGCGAGATGCCAGCGTCAGCCACGACCGGAATCGTGTCCACGGAAGCCGAGCCACCTTCGGCAGCGGCGGCGTCAAAGCCGGTACCGCGCACGGTGATGACCTTGATCTTGTCCGACGACTTCACGATGGCGATGGCATTGCCAGCGTAGATCGGGCGCTCGAACGTGTCGGGCGAGTCAACCTTGGTGATGTCCGACAGTTGTGCCACGTCCAGCTTGGCGGCCACGCGCGGCAGGACGTTCTTGCCCGAGGCGGTAGCCGGAGCCAGGATGTGCGAGTAGTCGCTGGCCACGGCCAGGATCTGCTCGGCGAGGTTCTCGGCCAGGCCGTCACCGAAGTACGGTGCGTCGGCCAGCAGGACCTTCGACACGCCGGCGATCTTCGCGGCGGCATCGGCGGCAGCCTTGGCGTTCGAGCCGGCCACCAGCACATGGACATCGCCGCCGCATTGGGCAGCTGCCGTCACGGTGTTCAGCGTGGCGGCCTTGATCGATTGATTGTCGTGTTCAGCAATGACGAGTGCAGTCATGTTCTATCTCCCCCGCGCTCAGATAACCTTGGCTTCCGTCTTCAGCTTCTGCACCAGCGTGGCCACATCCGGGACCATCACGCCAGCACTGCGCTTCGCGGGCTCGACGACCTTCACGGTCGACAGACGCGGCTTCACGTCGACGCCGAGATCTTCCGGCTTGACGGTTTCCAGCGGCTTCTTCTTGGCCTTCATGATGTTCGGCAGCGTGACGTAGCGCGGCTCGTTCAGGCGCAGGTCGGTGGTCACCACGGCCGGCAGCTTGATCGACACGGTCTCCAGACCGCCGTCCACTTCACGGGTCACCGATGCCTTGCCGTCAGCCAGCACGACCTTCGAGGCGAAGGTGGCTTGCGGCATGCCGGCCAGCGCGGCCACCATCTGGCCGGTCTGGTTCGAGTCATCGTCGATGGCCTGCTTGCCCAGGATCACCAGTTGCGGCTGCTCCTTGTCGATCAGGGCCTTGAGCAGCTTGGCCACGGCCAGCGGCTGCAGGTCTTCGTTCGACTCGACCAGGATGCCGCGGTCGGCGCCGATGGCCATCGCGGTACGCAGGGTCTCCTGGCATTGCGCCACGCCGCACGACACGGCAATCACCTCGGTGACGACGCCGGCTTCCTTCAGGCGCACGGCCTCTTCCACGGCGATTTCGTCGAACGGGTTCATGCTCATCTTCACGTTGGCCAGGTCGACGCCCGTGCCATCCGACTTCACGCGGACCTTGACGTTGTAGTCCACCACCCGCTTGACTGCGACGAGTACTTTCATGCGCTCACTCCACTGATAGCTGATAGTCCAAAATTTTTTGAATCGCTCGCCATTATAACCACCGGGGTGGCGGCGCTTTTGATTTTCGAACGATCGTACTATTTTATAGGCAAAGAATTGCCGGGCATAGCCGGCAACTCAGAAAATTTTCACGCCATTGTGCCGCAGGATGCCCTGCGCGCACAGGGTTTGGATGAAAACCTCGAAAAGATCACCACGCAGTGATCACAGAATCCTTGAACGTAGCCTGGATGTACTGCTTGATTTCCGGCGAGTGGTACGCCTTCACGAGCTTGGCCACCCACGGCTTGTTCTTGTCGGCCTCGCGGATCGCGATCAGGTTGGCGTACGGGCCCTTCGGACCTTCCATCGCAATCGCGTCGCGGGTGGGCGACAGGCCAGCCGATTCCGCGTAGTTGCCATTGATCGCGGCAGCATCAAGGTCGTCGAGCGAGCGCGGCAGCTGGGCGGCGTCGAGCTCCACGAGCTTGATCTTCTTCGGATTCTCGACCACGTCGAGCGGCGTCGCCTTCAGGCCGGCGTCGGGGCGCAGCTTGATCAGGCCCTTGCTTTGCAGCAGCAGCAAGCCGCGACCACCATTCGTCGGATCGTTCGGCACGCCGACGCGGGCCCCCTGCTTGAGCTGGTCAAGCGACTTGATCTTCTTCGAGTAGACCCCCATCGGGAACGTCACCGTGAAGGCCACGTTCGTGAACTTGTAGCCACGGTCCTTGATCTGTGCCTCGAGGTACGGCAGGTGCTGGTAGCTGTTGGCATCCAGATCGCCGGCAGCCAGCGCGGCGTTCGGCTGGATGTAGTCACTGAACTCCACCACCTGGATGGTCAGACCATCCTTGGCTGCCACCTTCTTCACCTGCTCCATGATCTGGGCGTGCGGGCCACCCGTCACGCCGACCTTGATCGGCTTTTCCTGCGCGAATGCGCCAGCCGACACCACCACACCCAGCGCGACGATGGCGCCCTTCAGCACGTTACGACGTTGCATGTTTTACCCCAAGGTTTCCCTGTGAATTGCTTTGCGTTGCTTTGATTGATTTGAGCGGCCGTTGTATCAGCGATGGCTGATGCGGCGGACCAGCCAGTCGCCGAAACTCTGCACGGCTTGCACGAACACGATCAGGATCACCACCACGGCAACCATGACTTCCGTGATGTAGCGCTGGTAGCCGTAGCGGATGCCGAGGTCACCCAGCCCGCCGCCGCCGATCGCGCCGGCCATGGCCGAATAGCCAACCAGGCTGACGAACGTGATGGTCAGACCGGCCACGATACCGGGCATGGCCTCTGGCAGCAGCACCTTCCAGACGATCTGGCCCGTGGTGGCACCCATCGACTGCGCGGCCTCCACCAGCCCCTTGTCGACCTCGCGTAACGAGGCTTCCACCAGACGGGCGATAAACGGGATCGCCGCGATCGTCAGCGGCACGACCGCAGCCGTGGTGCCGATCGAGGAACCGACGATGAAACGCGTGAACGGGATCACCACCACGAGCAGGATGATGAACGGGATCGAACGCACAGCGTTGACGACCACGCCGATCGTGCGATTGAACAGCGGGTGCGACAGCACGCCGCCACGATTCGTCAGATGCAGCAGCACGCCCAGCGGCACACCCAGCAGCGAGCCAACCACGCCAGAAATCGCCACCATCAGCAGGGTCTCGCCGAACGACGACAGGAACAGGTCAAACATCTCAGACCACATGTTCGATCTCCTCCACCACTACGCCTTGCGACTGCAGATAGTCCATGGCCGCGCGTACATCGGCCAGTTCGCCCGTGGCCATGATTGCCAGCGAGCCAAATGCCTGGCCCTGGATCTCATCGATATGGCCATGCAGGATGTTGAAATCGAGCCCGTGCTGGCGGATTGCCTGGGCCAGTACCGGCTGATCGACGTTTTCGCCCGTAAAAGCAAGGCGATAGACGTGATCGCGCCCATTGCCAAGACGGCTTTCCACGCGCTTGAGCACGCTCACCGGCAGTTCCTGGGCAATGACGTCGCCGATCATCGCGCGCGTGACTTCGTGCTGCGGACGCAGGAACACGTCGATCACGCGACCCGATTCCACCACCTGGCCGGCCTCGAGCACGGCCACGCGGTCGCAAACCTGTTTGATCACTTCCATCTGGTGCGTGATCATCACGATGGTCAGGCCGAGCTCGCGATTGATCTGCTTGAGCAGGTCGAGAATCGCGCGCGTGGTTTCTGGATCCAGCGCCGAGGTTGCTTCGTCCGACAGCAGCACCTTCGGCTTGCTGGCCAGGGCCCGCGCAATACCGACGCGCTGCTTCTGACCGCCACTGATCTGGGCGGGATAGCGGTCACGCAGCTTCGACAGCCCGACCAGTTCGAGCAGCGGTTCCACCGTCGACGCGATCTCCTGCTTCGACTTGCCGGCCAGCTCGAGCGGCAGTGCCACGTTGTCATAGACCGTGCGCGACGACAGCAGGTTGAAGTGCTGGAAGATCATGCCGATCTCGCGGCGGGCCTCGCGCAGCGCGCCCTTGTCGAGCGCGGTCAGATCCTGGCCGGCGACGATCACGCGGCCGCTGGTGGGCCGGTTCAGCAGGTTGATGGCGCGCACCAGCGTGCTCTTGCCGGCGCCGCTTCGGCCGATGATGCCGAAGATCTCACCGGAGGCGATGGAGAGGCTGACGTCCCTCAGCGCATGAACTTCCCCCGACCCGCCGGGGAACCGCTGCGAGAGTCCTTGCAGTTCAATCATGGAAAGTAAAAAGAAAACGGCAACATCGCGGGGTCCCCTGCGTTGTTGCCGCACTTTATTTTTGTGAAGCGAACATTTTATGCGATCCGCTTCATACCTCAAACGAGATTTTTTCGATGGCTTTATGCGCTGGCGTCATATAGACGCCTTCATAAGTGGCGCATTTGTCACCTTCAGGTCTCAACCAGCACCTTCAGATGGGCGAATACGCTTCGCGCCAGGGCGCTAAGGTTGTACCCCCCCTCCAGGCAACTCACGATGCGGCCCTTCGCATGAGCGCGCGCCACGTCAACGAGCTGCTGCGTGATCCACGCATAGTCCTGCTCGACCAGCCCCATCTGTCCGAGATCATCCTCGCGGTGCGCATCGAAGCCGGCGGAGATAAACAGCATCTCGGGCTTGAATTCGTTGAGCCGCGGCAGCCAGATCGTTTCCACGACCTCGCGCACGGCCAGGCCGTTGGAGTACGCGGGCAGCGGGATGTTCGACATGTTCGGCGCGAAGTGCTCCGTGCCGCTGTACGGGTAGAACGGGTGCTGAAAAAAGCTGCACATCAGCACCTGCGGGTCGTCGCGGAAGGCCGCCTCGGTGCCGTTGCCGTGGTGCACATCGAAATCGACGATCGCCACGCGCGACAGGCCGTGCGCCGTCAGCGCATGTCGTGCCGCGATCGCCACGTTATCGAAGAAACAGAATCCCATCGCGCGATCGGGCTCGGCATGATGGCCCGGCGGACGCGCACAGCAGAACGCGTTCTCCAGTTCGCCGGCAATGACGGCATCCGTGGCAGCCACCGCCGCACCAGCCGCATGTCTGGCAGCGGTGAGCGTGTGCGGGTTCATCAGGGTATCGGGATCGATCGGGTGGTAGCCGGTGGCGGGACTCATCGCGACAAGGCTGGCCACATATTCGGGTCGATGCACGCGCTCGATTTGCGCGTCGGTGGCAGCCGGCGCCTCCCGCCGGTCCAGCAGGCCATCCATCCCATGCGAAATCAGATGGTCCTCGATAGCCTGCAGGCGTTCCGGGCATTCAGGATGGAAATGCCCCATCTCATGCATCAGGAACGACGGATGCGTGTAGTAGCCCGTTGACATTATTCGTTATGGGTCAAGTTCGTCTCCAGACGCTACGTTAGCACATGACGTGCCCCGCGCTTCTACGCCTGTTGGCTGTCGTGTACGGCACGCCGGAATACGCCCTCGACGAGGCGTCGCGTACATCGCATCCGCTATACTCGGTGCGACTTGCAAAGGACAACATGACCGACCACCAGCGCACCCTGCGCCGCCCGCTGCTGGGCGCCGCACTCACCGCTGCCGCATTGGGCCTGTGCGGCATTTC
The DNA here is from genome assembly GCF_000319775.1 of Cupriavidus sp. HMR-1. NCBI lineage: Bacteria > Pseudomonadati > Pseudomonadota > Betaproteobacteria > Burkholderiales > Burkholderiaceae > Cupriavidus > Cupriavidus sp. HMR-1. The sequence continues at coordinate 80,441 of NZ_ANKP01000049.1, read as the reverse complement.
TCCTCGGCTTCTCGCCGCCGGCAAGCGCCGCGTGAGCGTCCGGGAAGAGGAGATCGAACCGGGCCGCTATCAGAATCATCCGCAAACCCGCGCATTCATCGACGAGATGGTGGCCAGCAACGGCTTCCAGCGGGCCGAACTCGAGGGCTGGTTCAGCCAGGCGGTCTATTCCACGACGGTCGCACGGCTGATCATGCCGCCGACCACCCCGGGCAAGAAAAGCTGGCGGGCGTACCGGTCACGCTTTATCGAACCGATCCGCATCAACGCCGGCGTGCGCTTCTGGCAGCAGAACCGCGAGACGCTGCGTCGCGCCGAGGCCGAGTTCGGCGTGCCGGCATCGGTCATCGTCGGCATCATCGGGGTGGAGACGATCTACGGGCGCGATATGGGCAACTTCCGCGTCCTGGACTCGCTCTCGACGCTGGCGTTCGACTACCCCGACACCCCGAACCGTGAGGCGCGCACCAAGCTCTTCCGGAATCAGCTCGCCGACTACCTGCTCTGGTGCCGCGACACCAAGACCGACGTATTTTCGGTGCTGGGCTCCTATGCCGGCGCAATCGGCATCCCGCAGTTCATGCCCACGAGTCTGCGCGAGTACGCGGTCGACTATGACGGCGACGGGCATATCGACCTGCGCAATAGCCCGACCGATGCCATTGGCAGCGTCGGCCGATTCCTGCAACTGCATGGCTGGGAACAGGGACGTCCGGTGGTCTGGCAGATCGCCAACGACGATGGCAGCCGAGGCGTTGCCGCGGCCGCGGCCGACGGCGAACCGTGGCCGACACGCACGCTCAACCAGCTCACGCGCGCCGGACTGCGCGTGGACGAACCCATCGACGTCGCCCGCGAAGGCGAAACAGGCGTGTTGATCGCCGATCTCCCAACGCCTGACCAGCCGACCGAATATGTGATCGGCCTGCGCAACTTCTACGTGCTGACGCGGTACAACCGGAGCTTCTTCTACGCGCTGACGGTGTATCAGCTTGGTGAGGCCGTGAAGGCCGCCATGGCCTGAACGCCCAGCGGCAACAGCAAAGAAAAAGGCCCCGCGGCGCAAGCCTGCGGGGCCTTTCTTTCAGGGCAGGTCCGGGCGATCAGGCCGGGAACACGCCCGTCGACAGATAGCGGTCGCCGCGATCGCACACGACGAACACGATCGTCGCATTCTCGACCTCTTCGGCAATCCTCAGCGCCACGCACAGGGCGCCTGCGGCAGAGATACCTGCAAAGATGCCTTCCTCACGCGCCATGCGGCGAGCCATATGCTCCGCATCGGCCTGCGTCACGGGCTCCTGGCGATCAATGAACTTCGGATCGTAGATCTTCGGCAGATACGCTTCCGGCCATTTGCGGATACCCGGGATACGCGAGCCTTCAGCCGGCTGCGCGCCAATGATCTGGATCAGCGGGTTCTTTTCCTTCAGATAGCGTGACACGCCGGTGATCGTGCCCGTGGTGCCCATCGCCGAAACCAAGTGGGTCACGCGACCGTCAGTGTCTTTCCAGATCTCCGGGCCAGTCGTCTCGTAGTGCGCCAGCGGATTGTCCGGATTGGCGAACTGGTCGAGGATCACGCCCTTGCCGTCACGCTCCATGGCATCGGCCAGATCGCGGGCATATTCCATGCCACCCTTGACCGGCGTCAGGATGATTTCAGCGCCATACGCCGCCATGCTCTGGCGACGCTCGAGACTCAGGTCCTCGGGCATGATCAGGACCATGCGATAGCCGCGGATAGCCGCGGCCATGGCCAGCGCGATGCCGGTATTGCCGGAAGTTGCTTCGATCAGCGTATCGCCGGGCTTGATGCGGCCACGGGCCTCGGCATGGCGGATCATCGACACCGCCGGACGGTCCTTGACCGAACCTGCCGGGTTGTTGCCTTCGAGCTTGCCGAGAATCACATTGCCGCGTGCCTCGATCGCGGTGCCGGGAATGCGTTGGAGTCGGACCAACGGCGTGTTGCCGATGGTGTCTTCAATCGTTTTATAAGCCATGGGTGCGGTGTCGGTCGGTTTTTCGCAGGCCATTGTAATGCACCCAACTTATCCGCACCGGCGGCCGGGCCATTTCCAGGCACCCAGCCGGCGGGATTCCCTGTGGCAGATCAATGCGTCAGGCCCTGCTCCTGCGTCCGGCCCTTGCCGAGCAGGTGGTACAGCAGGATGGCGCCAAACGTCGCGGTACCGATGCCGCCAAGCGTCAGGCCGCCCAGCTTCAGGGTCAAATCGCCGGCAGCCACCGTCAGCGTGGCGCCCACGGTAATCAGATTGCGCGAGCTCGAGAAATCGACGTGGTTCTGCACCCAGATGCGGCCGGCCGTCGCCGAAATCAGGCCGAACACGACGATGGTCAGGCCCCCGATCACCGGCCCCGGGATCGTCAGGATCAGCGCACCGAACTTCGGCGAGAAGCCGAGCAGGATAGCCACGGCGGCCGCCACCACGAAGATCAGCGTCGAATAGATCTTGGTCACCGCCATTACGCCCATGTTCTCGGCGTAGGTGGTCACGCCGGTGCCGCCCCCCGCCGCCGACAACATCGTTGCCACACCGTCACCGATGAAGGCGCGGCCGATGTACGGATCGAGGTTGCGGCCGGTCATGACGCCGATCGCCTTGATATGCCCGAGATTCTCCGCCACGAGCACGATGGCCACGGGCGCGATCAGCAGCATGGCATTGGCCTGGAATACCGGCGCCGTGAACTCCGGCATGCCCAACCAGTTCGCCGCCACCACTCCCGAGAAGTCGATGGCCTTGCCCAGCCCCATCAGGTTGGTGGCAACGTAGTAGGCAAGATAGCCGGCCAGTCCGCCCAGCAGCACCGGCAGGCGGCCAAGCATACCTGGCGCGCGCACGGCGATCAGGCCGACAGCCAGCACCGTCAGCAAGCCCACCCAGGTATCGAGCGGCGCGGCGCTGACCGCCTTGACCGCCACCGGCGCCAGGTTCAGCCCGATTGCCGCGACGATCGCGCCAGTCACGACCGGCGGCATCAGCTTTTCCACCCAACCGTAGCCAACTGCCTGCACGACGAGGCCGATGATCGTATATAACGCGCCCGCCGCGATGATGCCGCCCAGCGCCAGGGGAATATTGGGATTCGGACCACTACCCGCATAGCCAGTGGCCGCGATAACAACGGCGATGAACGCAAAGCTCGAGCCGAGATAGCTCGGCACGCGACCGCGAACAAAAAGGAAGAACAGCAGGGTGCCGATGCCCGAGAACAGGATGGCGATATTAGGATGGAAACCCATCAGGATCGGCGCGATCGCGGTCGACCCGAACATCGCCACCACGTGCTGGATACCCGCCAGCAGCGTCTGTCCGGCGGGCAGGCGCTCGTCGGGGCCGATCACGCCCTCGGTCTTGAGCCGCCACTTCGGAAAAAAACCTTCCCCCCCAGCATTGTCCTGGCCATTCGCCATGTTGTTCTCTCCCTTTTCAGCGGCGGCCCGGCTCACATCAGGCACGCCAGTTGGTTGGTCTTGTTCGATGGTTTTGTCGGATTGCACGGCCCGGCGACCACTGTCGGCAGTGGCGTTGCGCATGATACTCCGCACCCCGGGCCGTGCAAACGGCACCTCGTACCGCAAGCACAACGCATACCAGCCTGCGATTGTTGACCCGGGTGCGGATCCGCTGGCGTCAGCGGGCGGCAGCCTTGGGCGCTGGCCGGGCATCCTTGCGCGCGACGTCCGGCGCCTTGCCGAAGCTCAACCCCGCTGCCTGCAAGTTGGCCACCGATTTCGGCCCGATGCCAGGGACCCGATCTACCAGGTCGTTGGCATCCTTGAATGCACCGTTCTTGCCGCGCTCATCGGCGATACGCTTGGCGGTGGCCGGCCCAATGCCCCTGACCGTGGCAAGCGCCACTTCGTCGGCACTGTTGACATCGACATCAGCATAGGCCGGGCTCATGGCCAGGATCGACATCGAAAGCCCGATTGCGGCGCCCACGCGGCGCGCGGTACGCATACAGCGATGCAGCGAGATTTCAGGGAGGGAAAGATCGAACGTCCTGCGCATCAGAAAGACTCCTGTTCATTGGTCTGGTTGATGCCCGGCCGCCGGGTGGCGACGGGCAAACGCAGGATAGGAGTCCGAGCAGGTGTCGGAAGGGTCTGGACACGAAGGTTCACAACCTTCGCGCCATTGTGTGTCGAATCAAAATAACCGCGTTGCAGTCCGCGGCTTCCACGCAACAGGGGACGACGAACGCACCCTGCAAACGAACCTTAGGCGCTTCGCTCCAGCAGCCACTTGCAGTACCGGCTGACGCCTTCCTGCACGGTCAGGAACTGGTCGCTGTAGCCCGCCCCACGCAGGCGCGATACATCCGACTGCGTGAAGCATTGATACTTGCCGCGCAGGGCATCAGGGAACTTGACGTACTCGACCAGCCCTTCCTGCACCATTTCGTCGAGCGAGAGCGCCGGCTTGCCTTCCGACTCGCGCAGCGCATTGACCACCGAGACGGCGATGTCGTTGAACGGCTGCGACCGGCCTGTACCGAGGTTGAAGATGCCGGACTTCTCGGGATGGTCCAGGAAGTACAGATTGACCTTGACCACGTCCTCCACGGACACGAAGTCCCGGCTCTGCGTACCCGGCGCGTAGCCGTTGTACTCGCCAAACAGCTTGACCGTGCCTTCGGCGCGGAACTGATTGAAGTGATGGAACGCCACCGACGCCATACGGCCCTTGTGGAATTCGCGCGGCCCGTAGACGTTGAAGTAGCGGAAGCCCACGATCTGCGAATGGGCGGAAGACAGGCGACGGCGCACCACCTGGTCGAACAGGAACTTGGAGTAGCCGTAGACGTTCAGCGGCTTTTCGTAGTCACGGTCCTCGCGAAACATCGTCGAAGCGCCATAAGTGGCCGCCGACGACGCGTACAGGAACTGGGCGCCCTGCTCCAGGCACGCCTCCAGCAAGGCGAGCGTGTAGCGGTAGTTGTTCTCCATCATGTAGCGACCGTCGGTCTCCATCGTGTCGGAGCAGGCGCCTTCATGGAATACCGCGCGAACATTGCCGAAATCGCCGCGCGCGAAGCGGGCGACGAAGTCGGTCTTGTCCAGGTAGTCGGCAATCTCGCAGTCGACGAGATTGTTGAACTTCTCGGCACGGGTCAGGTTGTCCACGGCGATGATGTTCGTCTCGCCGCGCTCGTTCAGGCCCTTGACGATGTTGCTGCCGATAAAGCCGGCAGCGCCGGTCACGATGATGGTCATGGCGGATTCAGGCTCGGTGGCGCCGCTCAGGCAGCGCCGAACAATTCGGAATAAGTAACAACGGCGGTACCCAGCTTGCCGACAACGATGGCGCCGGCACGATTGGCGTGCTGAACCGCTTCCTTGAGCGGCACGCCCGCGCCGAGCATGGTGGCCAGCGTGGCGATGACAGTGTCACCGGCCCCCGATACATCATAGACCTCGCGCGCCTGCGCCGAGACATGCAGGACTTCGGCCTCGGTGTAGAGCGTCATGCCCTCTTCCGAGCGTGTCAGTAGCAGCGCCTCGAGTTGCAGCTCGCGCCGCAGGTTCTGGGCGCGGATCGTCAGGTCCGCCTCGGTCTTCCAGGCACCCACCACGGCACGCATTTCCGCGCGGTTCGGCGTGATCAGCGTGGCGCCGCGATAGCGCGAGTAGTCATCCCCCTTGGGATCGACAAGCACGGCCCGCCCGGCGGCGCGGCCTGCCTCGACCATGCGGCCGACATGCGTCAACCCGCCCTTGCCGTAGTCGGACAGCACCAGCACCTTGTAGTCGCTGATCAGCGTGCCGAAGCGTTCCTGCACCGACGCCAGCACTTCGCTGGCCGGCGCATTTTCGAAATCGACACGCAGCAGTTGCTGCTGGTGGGCCACCACTCGCAGCTTGATCGTCGTGTTCAGGCTGGCATCGCGATGCAGGTACGGCTGCACGTGACTGGCATTGAGCAGCGCCTCAAGCGTGCGGCCGGGTTCGTCGTCACCGACGACCCCCAACATGCCAACCTTCGCGCCCAGCGCGGCGGCGTTGCGCGCCACGTTGGCGGCGCCGCCCAGGCGCTCGTCGCTGCGCTTGATCTGCACCACCGGCACGGGGGCTTCGGGAGAAATGCGTTCGACATCGCCGAACCAGTAGCGGTCCAACATCATGTCGCCCACTACCAGCACTTGCGCTTGTCGGATCTGATCCAGCGAAATCGGGTTCTTGCTCATGAACTTCCCTTTGCGCCCTGGCCGCGCCCAACTGGGACGCGGCTCGATCGGGCTCTCACGGATACGCGGATTGAACGGGTCAGCGCGCCGAGCTCGAGCGCCCGATCGCGTGGTACTCGATGCCGGCCTCGGCCATGGCATCGGGTTCGTAGAGATTACGACCATCAATAATGACAGGCGTTTTGAGCATGTTACGAATTTGCGAGAAATCCGGGCTGCGGAACACCTTCCATTCGGTCACGATCACGAGTGCGTCGGCATCCTTGAGCACGTCCATCTGGGCATTGCAGAACTGGATGCGCGCCATGGCGTCCGGAATATCGGCCAGATCGAGCTCGATCACGCGACGCGCCTCTTCCATCGCCACCGGATCATGCACGCGCAACGACGCGCCGCGCGAAATCAGCTCGCGCGCCAGCACGCGGGACGGCGCCTCGCGCATATCGTCGGTATTTGGCTTGAATGCCAGACCCCAGACACCAAACGTCTTGCCTGTCAGATCCTCGCCAAAACGCTTGATGATCTTGTCGCCAAGCACCTGCTTCTGGGAATCGTTGACGGCCTCCACGGCCTCCAGCACGCGCATCGGCTTGCCGTGGGCGCTAGCCGTGCGCATCAGCGCCTGCACGTCCTTCGGGAAGCACGAACCGCCATAGCCTGCGCCGGCGTACAGGAAGCTATAGCCAATACGCGGATCCGAACCGATGCCGAGGCGCACGAGTTCAATGTCCGCACCGACCTCGTCGGCCAGATTGGCCAGCTCGTTCATAAAGGAGATACGCGTGGCCAGCATCGAGTTCGCGGCGTACTTGGTGAACTCGGCCGAACGGACATCCATATAGAACGTGCGCTCGTGGTTACGATTGAACGGCGAGTAGAGCTGACGCATGATCGCCTGCGCATGGCGGCCCGCAACGTCGGGCGCGCAGCCCAGCACGATACGGTCCGGACGCATGAAGTCTTCCACGGCCGCGCCTTCCTTCAGGAACTCGGGGTTCGACACCACCGAGAACTGCAGGTCTTCCAGACCGCGCGCGGCCAGTTCCTCGCGAATCACGGCGCTGACGCGATCGCCTGTGCCAACCGGCACGGTCGACTTGTCCACCACCACCTTGAAGCCGGTCATATGCCGGCCGATATTGCGGGCCGCTGCCAGCACGTACTTCAGATCCGCCGAGCCGTCTTCGTCCGGCGGGGTACCCACGGCGATGAACTGTACGTCGGCATGTTCGACGCTGGCGGCAACATCGGTCGAGAACGTCAGGCGGCCGGCCGCACGGTTGCGGTCAATCAGCTCTTTCAGGCCTGGTTCGTAGATCGGCACGCCGCCGGCATTCAGCAGCGCGATCTTCTTTTCGTCGACATCGAGGCAGAACACGGAGTTGCCGAGTTCGGCCAGACAGGCGCCGGTCACCAGACCGACATAGCCGCTACCGATAATCGTGACTTTCATTGCGGAAGCTCCAGAATAGTAATGATCTTGATCGCCCGGGGCATTGCGTGTAGCGGCTTAGCCCAGCGCTTCGGAGCGGCGTGGCGCATACGTTTCCCAGCGGTTGCAGCCAGGGCATTGCCAGTAGAAAAGGCGGGCACGGAAGCCACATTCACGGCAGGTATAACGCGCCAGATTGCGAGTGCGCAGTTGCAGCAGATCGCGGATGGCGGCCGTTTCCTGCGCCTGCGGGGCGACCACGGCATCCCCACCACCTTCGGCGGATTCGGCTGACTGCTCCTGCGCCGCCTGGTTCTCGGCGGCCTGTGCCTCGAAATACTTGGTCAAGGCGAGCAGCGTCGGCTGGCGACGCAGTTGCTCGCGCATCAAAGCAGCCGCGGCCACGGGGCCGTTCACTTCAAGTTCGGTGCGATACGCCGTATCGAGCAGTTCGGGGGCCAGGTTGCCCTTCAGTAGGCCGTGCAACCACTCCAGTGCCTTGCCCTGTTCGCCGAGCGTCGCATACGCCTTCACGACCTTGTCGGCGACGAGCGGCACATAGGCGGCATCCTGCGCTTCGATCGCTAGCCATTGCTTGAGCGCGCCTTCAGTGTCACCGCCTGCGGCGGAGACGTCGCCAAGCAGGATCGGCGCACGCACATTGGCGGGATTCTCCTGCATGGCACGGCGCAGCCATTCCACCGCATCTTCGGGACGCTTCTTCAGCAGCGCATCTTGGGCCAGCTCGCAGCAGAACTGGGCGATCTGTACGCGATAGTCCTGCTGGTCGAGTGCTTGCAGTTCGCGTGCCGCTTCGATGGCTTTCTGCCACTCCTTCTCGACTTCATACAGTTCGAGCAGCACACGCTTGGCCGAGGCCGCGTAGGGACCGGACATCAGCCGGCGCAGCGACTCTTCCGCACGGTCTAGCAGGCCGGCGCGCAGGAAGTCCTGCCCCAACTCATATAGCGCGTGTTCGCGTTCGGGCTCCGGCAGATCGGGACGCGTGGCAAGGTTCTGGTGCACGCGAATCGCGCGTTCGGTTTCGCCACGGCGGCGAAACAGCGCGCCGAGCGCGAAGTGAAGCTCGGTGGTTTCCGGATCGAGGCGCGCCACTTCGACAAAGGCGTCGATGGCCTGATCCGGTTGTTCGTTCAGCAGGAAATTGAGGCCCTTGAAGTACGAGCGCGGCAAGGCACCCTGCTCGCTGATGAGCTGGCGCAGATCAAAGCGTGCCGCCATCCAGCCTAGGCCAAAGACAAGTGGCAACGCCAGCAGCCACCAGGTTTCAAACATCATGGGTCAGACTTTCGGACCGACTACGTTATAAGGAACGCCGGGCTTGGCCTCGGGCGGCACTGCCTCGGCGGGCGACGTTGCCCGCGCTTCGCCAAGCGCCCGTCGCAAGCGCCCTGCCTCCATGCGCTGTCGCATCAGTCCTGGCGCCACGGCAGCCAATGCCGCGACGATGCCCAGGGCAAATGCTGCCAGCAGGATCAGGATCAGCGGCGCATGCCAGACCGCACCGAAGAACAGTTGCAGGGATGCATCGCCAGTGTTTCGCAGGGCCAGCACGAACAACAGGACGAACAGGACAATGCGGAAAATCCAGGCGACGAGTTTCATGCGGTCAGAGCCATCGAAATTGGATCGGAATCGTCAGGATATGCAGGAAACGCATCCGGACATCTCCGGCGACGGATTCCCGGCATTGTAACGGAATCACTTATGACAAACGGTAACCATTGGTCGCATCGCGACTAGGTCGGCTCAACAGTTGCGCAACAAAAAAGCGCCCCCGAGGGAGCGCTTTCCAACAGACTTCCAGTCAGGCCAGCAAGCCTTCCAGTCCGATCAGGACCGTACCAGATTGAGCTGACCATCATCGTGCAACGACGCCGGCGATTGCGAGCCAAGCTGCGATTGCCCGGATTTGCCGTGCGGGGCATGACCGTTGCCGTTCATGCCGCCGCCCTGCGCCACCGTACGATCGACGCGTTCGCGCAACTCCTTGCCAGCCTTGAAGTGCGGCACCCGTTTCTCGGGCACCAGCACTCGTTCGCCGGACTTGGGGTTGCGGCCCACGCGGGGCGGCCGCTTGTTCAAACCAAAACTGCCGAAACCTCGGATTTCGATGCGATGGCCATCGGCCAGCGCCTCGGACATCGCGTCGAGAATCGTTTTCACCGAGATGTCCGCATCCCGCAGCAGCAACTGCGGAAAGCGGGCAGCCAGTTTTTCGACGAGCTCTGACTTGGTCATGGGCGGTCTCGCTGCGCGCGGCGCGGCTCGATATTACTGGTTGTCCTGGCCGAGCTTGGCCTTCAGCAGTGCGCCGAGGTTGGTCGTGCCAGCCGTGCCGGTGTCAGCCTGGAACTTCTGCATCGCTTCTTGCTGCTCTGCGGAATCCTTGGCCTTGATCGACAGGTTGATGTTGCGCGACTTGCGGTCGACGTTCACCACCAGGGCGGTGATCTGCTCGCCTTCCTTCAGCACGTTGCGGGCGTCTTCCACGCGATCGGCGGAGATTTCCGAAGCGCGCAGGTAGCCTTCCACGTCGTCAGCCAGCTGCACCACGGCGCCCTTCGCGTCAACGGCCTTGATCGTGCCATTCACGAGCGAGCCCTTGTCGTTGGCCGAGATGAAGTTGTTGAACGGATCGCCCGACAGTTGCTTGATGCCCAGCGAGATGCGTTCCTTGTCGACGTCGATGCCCAGAACGACAGCTTCCACTTCGTCGCCCTTCTTGTACTTGCGCACGGCTTCTTCGCCCGACTCTTGCCACGACAGGTCGGACAGGTGCACCAGGCCGTCGATGCCGCCAGGCAGACCGATGAACACGCCGAAGTCGGTGATCGACTTGATCTGGCCGGTCAGCTTGTCGCCCTTCTTGTGGTTGCGGCTGAAATCGTCCCACGGATTGGCCTTGCACTGCTTCATGCCCAGGCTGATACGACGCTTGTCTTCGTCGATATCCAGAACCATGACTTCCACTTCGTCGCCCAGCTGGACAACCTTCGACGGAGCCACGTTCTTGTTGGTCCAGTCCATTTCGGACACGTGCACCAGACCTTCGATACCGGCTTCGATCTCGACGAACGCGCCGTAGTCGGTCAGGTTGGTCACCTTGCCGAACAGGCGGGTGCCTTGCGGGTAGCGGCGCGAGATGCCCACCCACGGATCTTCGCCCAGTTGCTTCACGCCCAGCGAGACGCGGTTCTTTTCCTGGTCGAACTTGAGGATCTTGGCGGTGATTTCCTGGCCAACCGACAGCACTTCGCTCGGGTGACGCACACGACGCCATGCCAGGTCGGTGATGTGCAACAGGCCGTCGATACCGCCGAGGTCCACGAACGCGCCGTAGTCGGTGATGTTCTTGACGATACCGTTGACGATCGCGCCTTCCTTCAGCGTTTCCATCAGCTTCTGACGCTCTTCGCCCAGCGTGGCTTCCACCACGGCGCGGCGCGACAGCACGACGTTGTTACGCTTGCGGTCGAGCTTGATGACCTTGAATTCCAGGGTCTTGCCTTCGTACGGCGTGGTGTCCTTGATCGGACGCACGTCGACGAGCGAACCCGGCAGGAAAGCACGGATGCCGTTGACCATGACGGTCAGGCCGCCCTTGACCTTGCCGGTCACGGTACCCGAGATGATCTCGCCGTCTTCCAGCGCCTTCTCGAGGTTCAGCCACGATGCCAGGCGCTTGGCCTTGTCGCGGGAAAGGATGGTGTCGCCATAGCCGTTCTCGAGCGCGTCGATGGCCACGGACACGTAGTCGCCGGCCTGCACTTCGAGTTCGCCCTGGTCGTTCAGGAACTCCTCCACCGGCACAAATGCCTCGGACTTGAGGCCGGCGTTGACGACCACGAAGTTGTGGTCGATGCGCACGACTTCAGCGGAAATCACTTCGCCAGCCTTCATATTGGAGCGGGCGATCGATTCCTCGAACAGTGCGGCAAAGGATTCGTTAGTTTGCAGGTCGGACATAAACGTAATTTAGCAATCCGCAGTACGCGGGCCGGCGCGACTATCGCGCTCAGTCTGCCTTGCGCAGCGGGGTCAAGTTGAACAACCGGTACCGGACGGGTTGGGTTCCGATACAGGTCCAGGTTGGCGCCTAGTGGTTTTAATCACCGCACTGCGGCGAACCACTCCAGCACCTGCGCCACCGCCTCTTCCACCGTCATTTCTGACGTATCGAGGCGATAAGCGCCTTCAGCGGGACGCAGCGGCGCGGCGGCACGGGTGCGATCCCGCGCGTCGCGTTCCTCAAGGTCACGCAAAAGGTCTTCGATATTAGCAGAAATTCCCTTATCAATCAATTGTTTATAGCGCCTACGAGCGCGGGCCTCCACGCTTGCGGTCAGGAACACCTTGAGCGGGGCATCCGGGAAGATCACCGTGCCCATGTCGCGGCCGTCGGCCACCAGGCCCGGGAGCTTGCGGAAGCCGCGCTGGAGTGCAGTCAACGCATCACGCACGGGCTGGTGCACGGCGATCGCGGACGCGCGGTTACCGATGGCTTCGAGGCGAATCGTCTGACTGACTTCCTCGCCGGACAGCCATACCCGGTCCGGGCCGAACTTGACATCGAGACGCGCGGCCATTTTTGCAAGGGTGTCGACGTCCTGCACGCCAACGTCTGCACGGTCGCTCGCCAGCGCCACGAGACGGTACAGCGCGCCGCTGTCGAGTAGATGAAAGCCGAGAGCATCCGCCACTTTGTGCGCCACGGTACCCTTACCGGATGCCGTCGGGCCATCAATGGTGATGACATCAACGATAGTCATTGATTATTACCAACGTAAAAACTATTAATTTCTAGAATCAATTGATACTCATTATCATTTGACTCATGGTTGCGCGGCTACCGGCCTTCCCTCTCCCGGCTCCCCCACAAAAGCGGTCGCGCAACCGCCCTGAATTCCCAAACGCGAGGCAATCTACCATGGCCAAGACCCTGACCTTCGGCATCATGCATCTGGGCATCGCTTTCAGCGTGACCTACGCCCTGACGGGCAGCCTGGCCATCAGCGGCGCGATTACATTCATCGAGCCCGCCGTGAACACGGTGGCTCACTACTTCTTCGACAAATTCTGGGAGCGCCGCGAACGCCAGGCCAAAACCCATGCAGCAACCCCCGAAGCAAAGACGGCGGCCCGTTACGCCGCCGCCTGATCATGGCCTCCCGGGCTGAGTGACCGCTTACCGCGCCACTCCGGCAAATACCTCGAAGTACTCGGGGAACGTCTTTGCCACACAGCCGGGGTCGTTGATCTTCACGGGCAACGGGCCGAATGCGGCCAACGAGAAACACATGGCCATCCGATGGTCATCATAGGTGCCAATTCCAGCAGCCGGGGTCTGCCACGTCGTCGGTGAGGCCGGCGGCGTCACTTTCAGGTAGTCAGCCCCCTCCTCCACCTCGGCGCCAAGCTTGCGCAGCTCCGTCGCCATCGCCGAGATGCGGTCCGTTTCCTTGACCCGCCAGCTGGCGATGTTGGTCAGCGTGGTGGTGCCCTCCGCGAACAGCGCGGCCACGGCCAGCGTCATCGCTGCATCAGGAATGTGATTGCAGTCGAGCTCGATGCCGTTGAGTCGGCCGTCGTCACGCTCGGTGCCGCGCACCTCAATCCAGTTGTCACCGGCCATCACGTTGGCGCCCATCCGGTTCAGCGCATCGGCAAACCGAACATCGCCCTGGATACTCGCCATGCCCACACCTTCCACGCGTACCGGGCCACCGCCGATGGCGCCCGCCGCCAGGAAGTACGATGCCGTGGACGCATCGCCCTCAACGTAAATCTCGCCCGGCGAACGGTACCGCGCGCCGGCCGGCAGGATAAAGCGCTCCCAGCCCTGTCTCTCAACGGCAATACCAAAGCGTGCCAGCAAGTTCAACGTGATCTCGATATACGGCTTCGAAATCAATTCGCCGACCACTTCTATCTCGATGCGACCCGATTGCGCCTGGGCCATTGGCAACGTCATCAACAGCGCGGTCAGGAACTGGCTCGATACATCGCCGCGCACACGGATCGGTGCATCAATGCGAATCTGCGCCGGGTTGATCTGCAAAGGCGGGTAGCCGGGCGTGCCCAGGTAATCCACCGATGCGCCGACCTGCCGCAGGCCATCGACCAGATCGCCGATCGGCCGCTCATGCATCCGCTGCACGCCGCTCAACTTGTACGTACCGCCTTGCAGCGCCAGTGCGGCGGTCAACGGCCGGATCGCGGTGCCGGCATTACCCATGAACAGTTCTGCCGCCTTGTTCGGGAAGTTTCCGCCCACGCCGGACACGATGCAGTCGTTGCCCTCGCGCCGCCACGCCACGCCGAGTACCTTGAGCGCTTCGAGCATGACGCGCGTGTCGTCGGAATCGAGCAGGTCGCGGACGCGCGTCTCGCCGGTGGCGAGCGCCGACAGCAGCAGCACGCGATTGGAGATGCTCTTGGAGCCGGGCAGGCGCACCGTGCCGGAAGCACGGGTCAGGGGACCGAGGGTCAGTTGTTCCATGTTTTCTGCAGCATGGCCGTTGCGCGCCGCGCGCGCTGGCGGCATCAGGGTTCGACGTTGTTGGCAGCCGTCCGTGCGGCGCCCCATTTCAGGCGTGTGTCGCTGGCACGCGCGAACAGCCGTTCGAGCGCCGCGCCATCGCCTTCCTTGATCTTGGTCTTCAGATGCGCCAGCACGGACTCGTAGATACTGATCTCGCGCAGCAACGCATCCTTGTTGGCGATGCAGATATCGCGCCACATCTCTGGCGACGACGCCGCGATGCGCGTGAAGTCGCGGAAGCCACCGCCCGCAAAGTCCAGCTTCAGTGCCGCGTCCTCCGCGTTGGCCACCTGGGCCACGAGCGCGTACGACAGCAGATGCGGCAGGTGGCTGACCGACGCAAACACGGCATCGTGTTGCACGGCCGACATCACGTGGCAATCAGCACCCGTGGCTTCCCACATGGCGCGCACAGCGGCCACGTCCGCCCGCGAGTTTTCCTGCAACGGGCAAAGCACCACCTTCTTGCCTGCGTAGAGGTCGTCGAGCGCAGCCTCCACGCCGTTCAATTCACGGCCCGCGATCGGATGGGCGGGCACGAACTGGGCAACCTTGTCGCCGAGCGCGGTCTTGGCCGCCATGATGACGTCGGACTTGGTGCTGCCTGCGTCGGTCACGATCGTGCCCGGCTGCAGATGTGGTTCCAGCGCGTGGAGCAGTGCGAAATTCTGCGCCACGGGCGCGCACAGCACCACCAGACTTGCGCCTCGCATCGCGTCCTCAAGCGATGCGGCCTCGTCGATGACGCCGAGCGCCTTGGCCTTGTCCAGCGACGCCGCAGAACGGCCTACACCCACGACCGTCCCCACCACGCCCGCGCGCTTGAGCGACAGCGCCAGCGATCCGCCAATCAGGCCGACGCCGACAATCACGACTTTCGAAAAATGCAATGCGCTCACGGTTTCAGACATGCTTGAGTTTCACTTCAGGGCCTGTTCCAGCGCCGCGATAAACGCGTCGTTCTCTTCCGGCAGACCGATCGTCACGCGCAGCCACTGCGGCAGGCCATAGTTGGCCACGGGGCGCACGATCACACCTTGCTTCAGCAGCGCCAGATTGACCCGCGCGCCAGCGCCATCGTCGCCACCCACGCGAACCATGACAAAGTTGCCGGACGATTTCACGTACTCGAGCCCACTCCGCTCGAACGCTTCCACCAGCCGCGCCTTGCCCTGACGATTCAATTCGGCGCTGCGTTGCAGAAACGCCGTATCGTCGAGCGCTGCCACAGCAGCAGCCTGTGCGAGGCTGTTGACGTTGAACGGCTGTCGCACACGGTTCAGCAGATCGGTAAGCTGGGGCTGTGCCACGCCATAGCCGACCCGCAGCCCCGCCAGCCCATAGGCCTTCGAGAACGTCCGCGACACCATCAGGTTCGGATACTTGCGCACCCAGGCAACCGATTCGTACTGCTGGCCCGCATCGAGATACTCGTTGTAGGCCTCATCCAGCACAACCACCACATGCGGCGGCACCTTGGCCAGAAAAGCCTCGATCTCGGCGGCGGACACGAATGTGCCTGTCGGGTTATTCGGATTGGCGATGAAGACGAGCTTGGTGTCGGGCGCAATCGCCGCAGCCATCGCATCGAGATCGTGCCCATAGTCGCGCGACTTGACCTCGATGGCGCGCGCGCCAACTTCCTGCGTAGCCAGTGCGTAGACCGCAAACGAGTACTCGGCGTAGACGATCGACTCGCCATTGCGCACCAATGCGTGCGCGGCCAGTTCCAGAATGTCGTTGCTACCGTTGCCGAGCGTCAGCCACTCGGCCGGCACATCGTATTTCTCCGACAGCTTCGCCTTCAGCTCGAAGCCGTTGCTGTCCGGATAGCGGCCCAGATCCTCCGTCGCGGCGGCGATAGCCGCCTTTGCCGAGGCCGGCATGCCAAGCGGGTTCTCGTTCGACGCCAGCTTGACGATGCGCGCCTCGTCGAGTCCGAATTCGCGAGCCACTTCCGAGATCGGCTTGCCCGCGATATACGGCGAGATCTTGCGCACATAGGACGGACCAAAGTAGTCAGCCGCGTTCTCCTGCACTGCCATGTCTGTCTCCTCGCTGCCGTTATTTGCTGGATGGGTACGAGCCCAGCACCTTCAGGTACGCGGCATTGCGACGCAGCGTCTCGATCGCCCGCGTCACGGCCGGTTCGTGCTGATGGCCTTCCACATCCACGTAGAAGTAGTACTCCCACGCGCCGCTGCGCGCCGGGCGCGACTCAAACCGGCACATCGACACGCCATTCTCGGCCAGTGGCGCCAGCAGTTGATACACGGCGCCCGCCTTGTTCGGCACCGACAGGATCAACGAGGTCTGATCGCTGCCAGAAGGCTCGGTCTCATAGCGGCCGATCACTGCGAAACGGGTGCGATTGTGCGGATCGTCCTGGATGTGCGAACGGATAATGTGCAGGTGATAGCGATTGGCCGCCGATTCACCGGCAATCGCCGCAACGGTAGGGTCCTCACTGGCCATGCGCGCGGCCTCGGCATTGCTGGACACAGCCTGGCGCTCCAGATGCGGATAGTTCGCGGACAGCCAGTTCTGGCACTGCGCGAGCGCCTGCGCATGAGCACGCACGACGGTCACACCCTTCATGTCCGGCGTGGATGCCATAAGGTTGTGGTGGACCTTCAGCGCGATCTCGCCACTGATCTTGAGCGACGTCTGCAGGAACAGATCGAGCGTGCGCGACACCGCGCCCTCGGTCGAGTTCTCTACCGGCACCACGCCGTACTCGACGGTACCGGCCTCCACGGCGCGGAACACCTCGTCAATGCTGGGGCACGGCACGCCCGTCACCTCGTGGCCGAAGTGCGCGTAGAGCGCCTGCTCGGAAAACGTTCCGGCCGGGCCCAGGAAGGCGATCTCAAGCGGCTTTTCCAGGCCGCGGCACGCGGACATCACCTCGCGCCAGATCGATGCCACGCTTTCGTCGAGCAGCGGTCCGGGGTTGGCGCCCTGCACCTTGCGGATCACCTGCAACTCGCGTTCGGGACGGAATACCGGGGCGCCGTACTTCTTCTTGACCTCGCCCACGTCGAGGGCGAGCTGGGCGCGACGATTGAGCAGCGCCAGCAGTTCACGGTCGACGGTGTCGATCTGGGTGCGCAGTGGCGCCAGATCGGCCGACAACGCCTGCTCCTGCGCGCTGGGTCCAGGAGCGTCCTGGCGCCCGGCTTCCTGTGCGGGGGCATCGGCGGCGGGGGACTTGTCTTGCTCTGTCATATCAAGGCCTGGCGGGCCGCGCGAAAAGGCGGCCTCGGAAAGTCTGGGGCGAAGCCACGCCGCGCGCATGGCTGTGCGCGGCGCGACGCTTTGACCGCCGTCAGGCGGCGGTACGCTCGAATTCGCGCATGAACTCGATCAGCGCGGTAACACCCTCGAGCGGCATCGCGTTGTAGATGCTTGCACGCATTCCGCCCACGGACTTGTGGCCCTTGAGCTGTACCAGGCCGTTCGCGCGCGCCTGGGTCAGGAACGCTTCGTTGCGCGATTCGTCGCGCAGGAAGAACGGTACGTTCATGCGCGAGCGGCAGCTGGGGTCGATTTCGTTGCGGTAGAAGTCGCTCTGGTCCAGGAAGTCGTAAAGCGCGCGCGCCTTGGCGATATTGCGCTGCTCGATCGCGGGCACACCTCCCTGAGCCTTGAGCCACTTGAACACGAGCCCGGCGATGTAGATCGCATAGGTGGGCGGCGTGTTGTACATCGAATCATATTCGGCCACGAGGCGCCAGTTGAACGCCGACGGGCACAGCGGATGCGCGAAACCGATCAGGTCTTCGCGCACGATGACGATCGTCACACCGGCCGGGCCGATGTTCTTCTGGGCGCCGCCATAGACCACCTGCACGCGCGACCAGTCGATCGGGCGCGAAAGGATGTGGCTCGACGCATCGGCCACGACGATGCGGCCCTTGTCGTGCGTGCCGGTCTGGCCAATGTCGGGGATCTCCTGGAACTCCGTGCCAACGATCGTCTCATTGGTGCACAGGTGCACGTACGCGGCGTCGTCCGACAGCTTCCACGATGCCACATCCGGGATCTTGTGCCACTTCTGGTCCTGGCTCGAAGCCACGATGTTGACTTCGCTGTAGCGACGCGCTTCCTGCTCGGTCTTGACGGACCACGTGCCGGTCACGACGAAATCGGTCTTCGGCTTTGCTGCGTTGATGCGACTGGCAAGATTCAACGGCACGATGCCGTTCTCGCCGATCGCACCGCCTTGCAGGAACAGGATGCGGAAATTCTTGGGCACCTGCAGCAGTTCGCGCAGGTCAGCCAGCGCCTCGTTGTGAATTCCTTCGAACTCACGGCTGCGGTGGCTCATCTCCATCACAGATACACCCGTGCCGCGCCACGACAGCATTTCCTCGGCGGCCTGATGCAGGACTTCAGTCGGCAGGGCGGCCGGACCAGGCGAGAAATTGAACACGCGCTCGGCCAGGGAACGTTGCAGGCCGACGAGGGCGGGATTCTGGGGATCGTTCATGGAGGGAAGATGGAAAAATGGCTGCCGGTTTGAACCAAGCAGCCATTATCCCTCAAACCCACGCCCCTTGGACACCATGGGTGCCGGCCAGGGGCGGCGTGAGCGGCAGACCAGCCCGGGAGAATGCCCCACAGGCCAGCCACCGATCACCTGCGGATCACTTGCCGATCACTTCGCAGCGGCGGCGATTTCCTTCTCGGCGGCGTCACGCATCGACTTGCCAACCTGCGGGCCGTACTTCTGCATCATCGAACCCCAGATTTCCTGAGTGGCCTTGCCCTGGTTGGCCATGAACTTCTGGCCGGTCGGCGACTTCAGGAACGTGGTCAGGTCCTTGATTTCCTGCGTGGAGTAGTACTTGCCGAAGGCGTCGTAGTGAGCCTTGAGGGCGTCCTGCTTGAACGCATCGGTCGAGAAGGCCGTGCCGGCGCCATCGACCATGCGCTGTACAGCGCCGTTCTTCTTGAGCTTCTCGACAGCAGCTTGCTTCTGTTTGTCGTTCAGCGTCTTGTTCTCAACCAGCACCTGCTCCAGCACCAGCGGCGCTTCCTGCTTCGCGCCCTGCTGCCAGTTGTCGGCCTGACCCTTGACAGCCTGATCGGCCTGCATGACGGTCAGCAGTTCCTTGATGGCCGCGGTCTTATCCTTGTCGTCCGCCTGTGCATGCGCGGCTTGCGCCAGCATCATCATCGGAGCAACTGCAGCCAGAATAGCGATACGTCGATAGGTTTTGAGCATTATGACTCCCTGGAAAATAAGTCCGGATTAGTCCGCACGGCCGTCTGGCGAGTTCCGACCGTGGTTCCAATGTTGCAACAAATTACGAATTCGCATCCGCGTCAGTGGCTCCGGCATCGGTGGCGCCCGCGGCATCATCAGCCGCTTCGCCCTCCTCTGCCCCCGAGCCGTTGTCCGCGTCGCTTTCCACGATGCGCTGCAGACCCGACAGCTTGGTGCCCTCGTCGACGTTGATCAACGTCACACCCTGCGTAGCACGACCCATCTCGCGGATTTCGGCCACGCGGGTGCGAATCAGCACGCCGCCGGTCGTGATCAGCATGATTTCATCTTCGGGCGAAACCAGCGCCGCAGCCACCACGCGGCCATTGCGCTCGCTCGTCTGGATCGCAATCATGCCCTTGGTGCCACGTCCGTGTCGAGTGTATTCGGAGATCGGAGTGCGCTTGCCGTAACCATTCTCGGTTGCAGTCAGGACACTGCCCACCGGAGACATGTCTCCCTCTGCCACCGACGATTCCGTTTCCGCGGATTCGGCCGGCGCAACCAGCATGGCGATCACGGCCTGACCTTCATCGAGGTTCATGCCGCGGACACCACGCGCCTGCCGGCCCATCGGACGCACGTCGTTCTCATCGAATCGCACGGCCTTGCCGGCGTCGGAGAACAGCATCACGTCGTGCTGACCGTCGGTCACGGCGGCACCGATCAGGAAGTCGCCCTCGTCGAGATCCACGGCGATGATGCCCGCCTTGCGCGGATTCGAGAAATCAGTCAGCACGGTCTTCTTCACCGTGCCACGCGCCGTGGCCATGAAGATGAAGTGCTCGGCATCGAACTGGCGCACCGGCAGGATGACGTTGATCTTCTCGCCGTCGGCCAGCGGGAACATGTTCACGATCGGCCGTCCACGCGAATTGCGCGAGCCCTGCGGCACCTCATAGACCTTCAGCCAGTACAGCCGGCCCCGGTTCGAGAAGCACAGAATGTAGTCGTGCGTGTTTGCGACGAACAGCGTGTCGATCCAGTCGTCTTCCTTCGTCGCCGTCGCCAGCTTGCCGCGCCCACCACGCTTCTGCGCGCGGTACTCGGAAATCGGCTGGCTCTTCATATAGCCGGAATGCGACAGCGTCACGACCATGTCCTGCGGCGTGATCAGGTCCTCGGTATCGAGTTCAGTCGCGTTCAGCTCGATCTGCGAACGGCGCTCGTCACCGAATTCCGCCCGGATCGCTCCAAGCTCGTCGGTGATGATCGTCGCGATGCGCTCCGGGCGGGCCAGGATGTCGAGCAGATCGGCGATCAGGCCCATGACCTCGCGGTACTCCTGGACAATCTTGTCCTGCTCGAGCCCCGTGAGGCGTTGCAGGCGCATTTGCAGGATTTCCTGAGCCTGACCGTCGGACAGGCGATACAGGCCATCCGGCTGCATGCCGAACACCGCCGGCAGACCGTCCGGGCGGTACGATGCGCGGCCGCCCGCAGTGTCGCTTTCGGCACGTGCCAGCATTTCGCGCACCAGACCCGAATCCCAGGGCTTCGACATCAGCTCCTGCTTCGCGATCGGCGGCGTCGGCGCAGCCTTGATGATCGCGATGAACTCGTCGATGTTGGCCAGCGCCACGGCCAGGCCTTCCAGCACATGACCGCGCTCGCGCGCCTTGCGCAGTTCGAACACGGTGCGGCGGGTGACCACCTCGCGCCGGTGCGACAGGAACGCATCCAGCATCTGGCGCAGGTTCAGCAGGCGCGGCTGGCCATCGACCAGGGCCACCATGTTCATGCCGAAGGTGTCCTGGAGCTGGGTGTTCTTATATAGGTTGTTCAGAACGACCTCGGGCACCTCATTGCGCTTGAGTTCGATCACCACACGCATACCTGACTTGTCAGATTCGTCGCGGATGTCCGAAATGCCTTCGACCTTCTTCTCGGTCACCAGCTCGGCAATGCGCTCGAGCAGTGTCCGCTTGTTCACCTGGTACGGCAGCTCGTCGACGATGATCGCCTGGCGCTGGCCCCGGTCGATGTCCTCGAAGTGCGTGCGGGCGCGCATGACCACACGGCCGCGGCCGGTGCGGTAGCCTTCGCGCACACCCTGGATGCCATAGATAATGCCGGCGGTCGGAAAATCGGGCGCCGGCACCAATTCGATCAGTTCATCGACGGTGGCATCGGGATTACGCAGCAGATGCAGACAGGCATCGACAACCTCATTGAGGTTATGCGGCGGAATATTGGTGGCCATGCCGACCGCAATACCCGACGAACCATTGATCAGAAGATTCGGAATACGTGCCGGCAAAATGCCAGGCTCTTTCTCCGAACCGTCATAGTTCGGTTCGAAATCGACAGTTTCCTTGTCAATATCCTGAAGCATTTCATGGGCAATCTTCGACAGGCGGATTTCGGTATAACGCATTGCCGCCGCGTTATCTCCATCCACCGAACCGAAGTTGCCCTGACCGTCGACCAGCATGTAGCGCAGGGAGAAATTCTGCGCCATACGCACTATCGTGTCGTACACCGCGGTATCGCCGTGCGGGTGATATTTACCAATCACATCGCCGACGATACGGGCCGACTTCTTGTACGGCCGGTTCCAGTCGTTGTTGAGCTCATGCATCGCAAAGAGCACGCGCCGGTGTACCGGTTTCAGGCCGTCCCGAACGTCGGGAAGCGCGCGCCCCACGATTACGCTCATTGCGTAATCCAGGTATGAGCGGCGCATTTCCTCTTCCAGCGAGACCGGAAGGGTTTCTTTGGCGAATTGATCCATTGCGACGTGGTTTATGCGGCGGGTTTAGGCAAATGGGACTCCGATTCCCGCATGACGGAGACCGGCATACGGCATCGGGCGAACATGGCATTCTATCATGCACGCACCCCCCTTCCCGACCCTGCGGGAACCCCTCGCTCCCGCCCCTCGACGGCGCTTTCAGCGACCACCCCCTCACCCGGCAACCCCATATGGGACAAGGCTTTGCGGGCGCCGCAAGGCGGATGTTGCACAAACACCACAGGCCCAAAACCGCTTGGTTGAATCGAATATATTTACTTCTTAGGAAACGAGCCTTGTGGCACAATTCCCCAGCGAAGAGCCAGACGTTGTTCGAAGTGGATCATGCTCCACGTCGAGAATGTTATACTCCGAAGAATGTATGACTTGTTTTCGTCCATTTGCTCGCAGTAACCCTGCGGTGATCTCATCCTGAGAGGAGAAATATGAAAAAATTTGCCAAGCTCGCGCTCGTTGCAGCTACCGCAGTAATGGCTGCATCCGCTCAAGCCCAGTCCGTCCCCTATGAAAAGAAGGCAGTGAACGACAACTGGGGCAACGGTACGAGCGAGTACGTGTGGAAGAATGGCACGAACGAGCTCTGCTGGCGCGACAGCTCCTGGACCCCGGCAACGGCCAATGCACAGTGCGATGGCGCGCTGGCTCCGGCTGCTGCGGCTCCGGCCCCGACCCCGGTGGCACCGCCGGTTGTGTCGAGCGAGAAGGTCACTTTCGCTGCTGACACCCTGTTCGACTTCGACAAGGCTGTTCTGAAGCCCGAAGGCAAGGCCAAGCTGGACGACCTGGTTTCGAAGCTGCAAGGCATCACCCTGGAAGTGATCATCGCTGTTGGTCACACCGATTCGTTCGGTTCGGACAAGTACAACGATCGCCTGTCGATCCGTCGTGCTGAGTCGGTCAAGGCCTACCTGGTGAGCAAGGGCGTTGAAGCCAACCGCGTGTACACCGAAGGCAAGGGCAAGCGTCAGCTGAAGGTTGATCCGAAGTCGTGCAAGGGCAACCGCACTGCTCAGATCGCCTGCCAGCAGCCGAACCGTCGCGTGGAAGTCGAAGTGGTCGGCACCCGCAGCGCACGTTAATCGGATCCTCTCCGATGAAGAAAAGCCCAGCGCAAGCTGGGCTTTTTTTTTGGTAAAGTTGCCGCAGACTTCTCACCTGATTTGCCGCTCGCCGGCACCCATGATGTCGCAATCGACCACCCTGCACTCCACTCCCGATACGCCAAGCAGCCGCAACGCCGATCCGAAGGAGATCGACAAGTTCAGCGAGCTGGCCCACCGCTGGTGGGACCCCAACAGCGAGTTCAAGCCGCTGCATGACCTCAACCCGCTGCGCCTGGGCTGGATCGACGACATTGCCCACCTGTCGGGCAAGCAGGTCATCGACGTCGGCTGCGGAGGCGGCATCCTTTCCGAAAGCATGGCCCGCGCGGGCGCTACCGTGCGTGGCATCGACCTGTCTACGAAGGCGCTCAAGGTCGCCGACCTGCACAGCCTGGAATCGGGCGTGGCGGTGACCTACGAGGAGATCGCCGTCGAGGACCTGGCGGCCCGCGCGCCGGCCAGCGTCGACGTGGTGACGTGCATGGAAATGCTGGAGCATGTGCCCGACCCCCAGTCGATCGTGCGCGCATGCATGACGCTCGCAAAGCCGGGCGGCTACGTCTTCTTCTCGACCATCAACCGCAACCTCAAGGCGTACCTGCTTGCCGTCGTCGGCGCCGAGTACGTATTGAACATGCTGCCGCGCGGCACGCACGACTACAAGAAATTCATCACGCCATCCGAACTCGCCCGCTTCGCGCGAAATGTCGGACTGGATATGATCGAGATGCGCGGCATGACCTATAACCCGTTGACGCAGATCTACTCGCTTGGCCGCGACACCGACGTCAATTACATGATGGCTTTCCGCAAGCCTTGAACCATGATGACGTTCGACGCAGTTTTCTTCGATCTTGACGGCACTCTTGCCGATACCGCCCCTGACCTCGCCGCTGCCGCGAACCGGCTGGTCATCGAACATGGCATGTTGCCGGTCGCGTACGAACGGCTCCGTCCGGTAGCTTCGCACGGCGCGCGCGGCCTGCTCGGCGTGGCGTTCGGCAAGCGCCCGGAGGATCCCGAGTTCCCGGCCTTGCGCGACGCGTTCCTCGACTACTACGAGGCCGATATCGCCGTCCATACGCGCCTGTTCGAGGGGATGGACCAGGTGCTGGCGCAACTGGAGTCCTCGGGAATTCGCTGGGGCATTGTGACCAACAAGATTGCCCGCTTTACCGTGCCGCTGGTCAATGCGATCGGCCTGACGCCACGCGCCTCGGCCGTGGTCAGCGGTGACACCACCCCTTACGCCAAGCCCCACCCCGCACCGCTGCTACGAGCTGCGGAATTGAGCGGCGTGGCGCCCGGCCGGTGCATATACGTCGGCGACGACCTGCGCGACATTCAGGCTGGCCAGGCCGCCGGCATGACCACGGTCGCAGCGGCATACGGCTACTGCGGCGAAGCTGAACCTCCGGAAACCTGGGGCGCCGACTACCTGATCCGCCATCCGGCGGAACTGCTACCGCTATTCTCCTGACCAAGGAACAGAACCACGCGGAGTGCGTCGAAAGCAGGTACAATCGACATTCTTTCGCGTTTTGACGCACATAGGGGCCGACCTGGTTTCGACGTGGGTTACAAAGCAGTGGAGGGCATACCGAGGACCCGTCACCTCGTTAATCAATGGGAATGCAATAACTGCTAACGACGAACGTTACGCACTGGCAGCCTAAGGGCCGCCGTCCTCGCACTGGCTCGCTGACGGGCTAGGGTTCGCAAGAACCAGCGAGGTCATTTACGTCAGATAAGCTTCGGGAGTGTCACGGGCCCGAGGACGAAAACCTAGTGACTCGCCGTCGTAGAGCGTGTTCGTCCGCGATGCGCCGGTTAAATCAAATGACAGAACTAAGTATGTAGAACTCTCTGTGGAGGGCTTGCGGACGCGGGTTCGATTCCCGCCGGCTCCACCAAACATGAAACCCAACCGTCACCGGTTGGGTTTTTTTATGCCTGCACGATTCATCGCGCGCCGATGTGGCGCGCCCGTCGTCAGTGCATCGACGCGCCATCCAGAGGCATGCCAGCCAGCCGCGCCGCATGAAACGGTTCGATGCCGACCGTCACGCCGAGGTGCGTATACAGCCGCTCCGCCTGATCAGGCGAGGTGAGCACACCAGGCATCCATAGCCGCTGCAGCCGCGCCAGGGGTTCGCCCGAGTGCGCGGCAAACGCCTCGGGGCCGAACTCCTGGATGGCTTTGAACAGCACGAGACCGACCAGGTACATGTCGCCAGTGTTCAGCGCGATCTCTGCCTGGGCAGTCCAACGCGCTGTGCGATCTTCAATTTTTTCCGCTTCGGCGAAACGCTCTGTCATGGTCGGCATGAAGGCGTCACCCGGCGGGAGAAAAGTAAAACTCATCAAACGACTCCAGTCCCCGTATCTGAACGATGACGGCATTCTTCGCAGAAAACTTAAAAAATCGGAACCGATTCACGCAAGATCCAGCGAAAAAACAACACTTAGCGAACCACACGCCACAAGGCCGGCGCTACCGCTGGGACCCATCCAGCACTGCACCACGTCGTAAGGCTTTGGAGGCAGACGCAGCGCGTGCCCTGATAGGTGACAGTCTGACCAATTTCATACGTGGTTCATACGTGGGGCCCTCGCGCCAGGTGTCATGGCTGCCGCGATCGGGCTGCCCTGTCGATCCACCATTGGAACTGTCATTGCCACCAGAAGGGCCGCTTGCGCTGGGTGCGTCCTTGTCGACTCCAAAGCGATAGCCAGGATACGTCTGGCTTTGATCTGTCCGCCAACACCAAGGAAATCGTAATTTCCATAAATCATCGGGCACCCTGCCTGCCGTCAGGACAGGGGACGCTACAATAGTCCATCGCAGTCTTCCCTTCCCCGCATCGCCTCCATGTCCGACCACCCCCGCTTCACCGTCAACCGCTCCGTCTGCCTGCTTGTGCCGGAGCAGCCCTTCCTTGACTGGGTCAAGGCGGTGGATCCCGAACCTGTGCCCACGCTGACGCTCGAGGCCATCCGCGACGACGCCAGCGTGTTCCTGTTGCCCGAGGTGGCAGATACACCTGAGAACGCGCTGCGCTGGGTGGAGAAGCGCTGGCGTACGTTCTTCGAATTCATGCTCGGGGAATGGTTTGACGACTCGCTATGGCCCCAGCAGATCTCGCTGGAGATGTTCCGCCAGTGGTTCACCCCTCGTTTTCACTCGATGGTGTGGGACATGGCGCCGGACTCGCCGATCGAACTCGAAGACTGGGATGACGAGGACGACCAGGTATCGACGTTGCTGCACTGAGTCGCTTCGCGACTGCGCGACGGTCAGATGAGGAAACGAAAACGGCACGCCATTGCGTGCCGTTTTTCACGCTGCGCCGGGCGATGGCCTCGGCAGCGTCAGAGGAACCGATCCAGGATCTTGCGGCTGGGCTTGTCGAGCGCCATCAGGTCTCGAATCAGATAGTGGATGCCGTGGCTGTCCGAGATCAGCAGCGTATTGCCAACGAGCCGACGGATATCCTCCTCGCCACGCAGCACCAGATCAGTCTGACCACGATCGGTCTGCACGGTCCACACGCTCGGCGTGGCATACGTCGAGACGCCCACGATCTTCCGGATTTCTGGCATGAACTCGCGCCCGGCCAGTTCCGACTCGATCAGTTCGCGGGTCGGCGCCGGCAGGCCGTCGAGGCTCGGAATCCAGGCCAGTTCCCGGCCATCCGTGCTCATCATGCCCACGCCGCCGTCGGGCGCGGAGATCGGGAAGGCTCGCACCGGCACCACCCCTTCGTGCGACACGCCATCGGCCAGCGTCAGCACCAGCTTGCCGAAGCTGTTGCGGGTCAGATTGAAGTCAGGCGTCTGCATGGCCGCTTGTTCGTGAGTCTGTTCGGAAGTTTGATTACTGCGCACCGACGGCCTCCTTCGCTTCCGCGACTTCGCCGTCGCTGATCGCATCGGCGTCGGTATCCACGTTGCGCGCCTGTGCCTGGTACAGCTTGTAGTACGCGCCTTCACACGCCATCAGTTCGTCGTGATTCCCCACTTCGACGATCTGGCCACGATCCATCACCACCAGACGGTCGGCCTTGCGCAGCGTGGAGAGGCGGTGCGCGATGGCGATCGTGGTACGGCCCTGCACGAGATTGTCCAGCGCCTTCTGGATTTCCTTCTCCGTCGTGGTATCCACCGACGAGGTGGCTTCGTCCAGAATCAGGATGCGCGGATTGATCAGCAGCGCGCGGGCGATCGAGATGCGCTGGCGCTCGCCGCCGGACAACGCCTGACCACGTTCGCCCACGAGCGAATCGTAGCCGTGCGGCAGCCTCAGAATGAACTCGTGTGCGTGGGCGGCACGGGCGGCCGCGATGATTTCCTCTCGGGTCGCGTCGGGCTTGCCGTAGGCGATATTGTCGGCGATCGTGCCGAAGAACAGGAATGGCTCCTGCAAAACCAGGCCGATATGGCGGCGGAACTCCGAAACCGGCAACGAGCGGATATCGACACCGTCCACGCGAATCGCACCTTCGGACACGTCATAGAAACGGCAGATCAGGTTGACCAGCGTGCTCTTGCCCGAGCCGCTATGCCCCACCAGGCCGATCATCTCACCCGGCTGGATCGACAGGTTCAACCCGCGGATCACGGCGCGGTTCCCGTAGCGGAACCCGAGGTCGCGCAATTCGATGGCGCCCTGGACATTGTCGATGTGCACCGGCTTCTGCGGCTCCGGCACGCTCGACACGTGATCGAGAATATCGAAGATCCGCTTGGCGCCGGCGGCAGCCTTCTGCGTCACCGAGACGATGCGGCTCATCGAATCCAGGCGCGTGTAGAAGCGGCTGATATAGGTCAGGAACGCCACCAGCACACCCACGGTGATCGCATCGTGGCTGACCTGCCAGATGCCGAAAATCCAGACCACCAGCAGGCCCACCTCGGTCAGGAACGTGACCGTCGGCGTGAACAGCGACCACACCGCGTTGACCCGATCATTGATGGCCAGGTTGTGCTTGTTCGCCTCGCGAAAGCGCGTCACTTCGCGCTTTTCCTGCGCGAAGGCCTTCACTACCCGGATACCCGGGATCGTATCGGCCAGCACGTTGGTGATCTCCGACCAGATCCGGTCGATCTTCTCGAAGCCATGGCGCAGGCGGTCGCGCACCAGATGGATCATCCACGCGATGAACGGCAGCGGCACCAGCGTGACCAGCGCCAGCCACGGATTGATCGACACGAGGATGATCGACGTCATTGCGATCATCAGCACGTCGGTGGCGAAGTCCAACAGGTGCAAGGACAGGAACACGCTGATGCGGTCGCTCTCCGAGCCGATGCGCGCCATCAGGTCGCCGGTGCGCTTGCCGCCGAAATACTCGAGCGACAGCTTGAGCAGATGCTCGTAGGTGGTGGTGCGCAGGTCGGCGCTGATCCGCTCCGACACCCTGGCCAGCAGGTAGGTACGTGCCCAGCCCAGCACCCAGGCAACCAGGGCGGCGCCCAGCAGGCCGGCCAGGTAGAGTTTGACAAGGCCGATATCGATTGGCACACCGTTCTGGTAGGGAATCAGCACCTTGTCCATCAGCGGCATGGTCAGGTACGGCGGTACGAGCGTGGCGGCGGTACCCAGCAGTAGCAGGACGAAGCCGCCCAGGAGTTCCCAGCGGTAGGGCCGCGCGAAGCGCCACAGGCGCAGGAGCGCCCATGTCGACGGAGGCGTCTCCAGTTCCCGGCTGCATTGCGGGCACTGTTCCTCGCCCGGTGGCAACGGCGCCTTGCAGGTGGCACAGATCTCGGTATCGGCCGGCTCCGGGGCGCGGCCTGTTGCCAGGGCGTCGCGGCGCGTATCGAACTGGTCGGCCAGTCTCAATGCGTCGGGATTGTAACCAAGCGTATAGCGCCAGCTTGCCAGACGGCGCTGGCCATCCGACAGTTCCAGCGTGCCCACCCCGGCGTGGTCCCCATGGGCCAGCGTCTGGCCGGCCGTGATTTCCCAGTCCTGGAGGGTTTTTTCACCGGGCGCGCGCGCAATCAGGCGACGGTCCGTCACAACCAGCCACCCTTGGGTAAAATGCAACCTTGCGTCCAGGTCCAGCGTCAGTCCGGCCAGGACGTTTTCCCCAGGCTGCAGGGCGGCGCCGATTTCGGCGCCCCAGGGTCCTTGCAAACCGGGGCTGGGAGGGACGGACGGGGAAGACTGGGTCATTGTTGGCGCGTCAGACAAGAAGCGAAAAGCGAATGAAAAGCGCGTCCGCAATGGGTCCCGAAGGGATCAGCGACGGACATAACTTGAAACAATTTAAGCGGAGCGCCATATGGCGGCCCGCAATTTTGCCCGCAAGTATACATAACGCAAACAAGCGGAGGAGCCTGGTGCACTGCACAACACGTTCCGGCCAGATCGGGGCAGCCAAGGGTCAACCCTGAAGGCGCCGTAACGTTAACGAAAGGTTAGGCTTCCATTTCTCGGGCATTCAGCCCACTGCCTCAAGCTAAGTCAATGAAAAAGAAGGACATTGAGATTTTCGATGTCATGTCGCTGCGCGGCCCGAATATGTGGACATATCGGCCGGTGCTGGAGGCATGGGTCGACATCGGCGAACTGGAGGATTTCCCCTCCAACACGATTCCGGGCTTCTATGAGCGCCTGTCGGCCTGGCTGCCGACGCTGATCGAACACCGCTGCAGCCCGGGGGTGCGTGGCGGATTCCTGATGCGCCTGAAGGAAGGTACCTGGCCGGGCCACATCCTGGAACACGTCACGCTTGAGCTGCAGAACCTGGCCGGGATGCCGGGCGGCTTCGGCAAGGCCCGCGAGACCCCGATCCGCGGCGTGTACAAGGTCATCGTCCGCGCCTGGCACGAGGAAGTGACGCGCGCAGCCCTGTTCACGGCCCGCGACCTGGTCATGGCTGCCATCGAGGACCGTCCTTTCGACGTGCCCGCCGCGGTGGACAACCTGCGCCGCCTGGTCGACGAACACTGCCTGGGCCCGAGCACGGCCTGCATCGTCGATGCCGCGGATGACCGCGACATTCCGTCGGTCCGCCTGTCGGACGGCAACCTCGTCCAGCTAGGCTATGGCGCCCGCCAGCGTCGCATCTGGACGGCCGAGACCGACCGGACCAGCGCCATCGGCGAGTCGATCTCGCGCGACAAGGACCTGACCAAGAGCCTGCTGGAATCCTGCGGTGTGCCGGTGCCGGAAGGCCGCATGGTCGAAAGTGCCGAAGACGCCTGGGATGCCGCCGAGGACATCGGCGTACCCGTGGTGGTCAAGCCGTACGACGGCAACCACGGCCGTGGCGTGTTCACGAACCTGATGACCCGCGAGGAAGTGGAAACGGCCTATGCCGTGGCCATCGAGGAAGGCAGTGGCGTGATCGTCGAGCGTTTCGTGCCCGGCAACGAGCACCGCCTGCTGGTGGTGGGCGGCCGCGTGGTCGCCGTCGCGATGGGCGAAACCGCCTCGGTGGTCGGCGACGGCAAGTCGACGATCGACGAGCTGATCGAATTGCAGATCAACTCCGACCCACGTCGGGGCAGCACCGAAGACCATCCGCTGAACCGCGTGCGTCTGGATTCGGCCGCACGCCTGGAACTGAAGCGCCAGGGCTATGCCGACGGCAGCGCCGTGCCGCCGGAAGGCCGCACCGTGCTGATCCAGCGCAACGGCAATGTCGCGTTCGACGTGACCGACCGCGTGCATCCGAGCGTGGCCGCCCATGCCTCGCTGGCCGCTCGCGTGGTGGGTCTCGACATCGCCGGCGTGGACCTCGTCGCGCAGGACATCTCGCGCCCGCTGGCCGAACAACGTGGCGCCATCGTCGAAGTCAACGCCGGCCCGGGCCTGCTGATGCATATCAAGCCCGCTGAAGGCGAGCCGCGCCCGGTGGGCCGCGCCATCGTTGATCACCTGTTCCCGAGCCGGAACGGCGTGGAAGACGATGGCCGCATCCCCGTGGTGGGCATTACGGGCACCAACGGCAAGACTGTGGTGGCCAAGCTCGTGGCACGACTGCTGCAACTGTCGGGCAAGCACACGGGCCTGGCCTGCAGCGACGGCCTGTTCCTGGACCGCCGCCAGGTGGAGAAAGGCGGCCGGGGCGACCGCGCGAGCTGGGATGCCGGTCATCGCATCCTGATGAACCGCGCGGTGGAAGCCGCCGTATTCGAGAACGACAGCGGCATGATCCTGTCGCAGGGCCTGCCCTATGACCGCTGCCAGGTGGGCGTGGTCACGAACTTCGGCAAGCCCGACCACATCGGCGACTTCTACGTCGAAGATGAAGACCGCATGTACAACGTGCTGCGCACGCAGGTGGATGTGGTGCTCAAGACCGGCGTGGCCGTGCTCAACGCCGCTGACGCGCGTCTGGTCGAAATGGCCGAGCTGTGCGATGGCGACGTCATCTTCTTCGGCCTGTCCGCCGACCTGCCGGCCATCGCCATGCATCGCGCGGCAGGCAAGCGCGCGGTGTTCGTGCGCGACGGCAAGGTGGTGCTGGCCACCGGCAACAGCGAGACCGCGCTGACCGATGTGTCGGCGATTCCACTGACCTACGCCGGACGCGTGGCATTCCAGATCGAGAACGTGCTGGCCGCCGTGGCCACGGGTTGGGCGCTCGGCATTTCGAACGACCTGATCCGTGCCGGCATCGTCACGTTCGACGTCGGCCAGGTGGATGTTCCGGGCCGCTTCACGCTGTTCGAGCACCATGGCGCCACCGTGGTGGTGGACGACGCGCACAACGCTCCGGCGCTCGAGGCGCTGGCGGCCGCGCTCGACCGCTTCCCGTCCGAGCGCCGGATGCTCGTGTTCGGCGCGGGCGTGCAGCGTCGTGACGAGGACCTGATCGAACAGGGCAAGGTGATTGGCGCCACGTTCGACCGCGTGTTCCTGTGCGAGGACCAGAGCGTCAAGCGCGAACTCCCCGAGACCGAGGCGCGCGCGCTGCTCAAGAAGGGCCTGTACGAAGGCCGCCGCGTGACCAAGATCATCGACGAAGGCGCGCGCCGCGCGGCGGTGGAAGCCGCGCTGGCCCAACTCGTGGCGGGTGATCTGCTGGTACTGCAGTGCGACGAGGGCTCGACGGACAGCACGGTGGAACAGGTACACCAGTGGATGGGCCGCGCCGGACGCCGCGCGTGATGCGCGAGCCGGAAAGAAAAACGGAAAACTGATTCTATGGAAGTTTCTCGCATCCGGGCCCTGCGTGGCCCGAACCTCTGGTGTCGTCACACAGCCATCGAAGCGATCGTGGCGTGCTCGGACAAGTCCCTTCGGCTGGCCGAGCTGCCCGGTTTCGAAGACCGCCTGCGCGGGCGCTTTCCGGGCATCGGCCCGCTGCGCCCGGACGATGAGGCCGGATCGCCCTCGATGGCCCATGTGCTCGAAGTGGCAGCCCTTGGCCTGCAAGCCGCGGCCGGCTGCCCGGTGACGTTCAGCAACACCGCACCGACGCTGGAACCCGGCACCTATCAGGTGGTGGTCCAGTACAGCGAAGAGGAAGTGGGCCGACTGGCATTCAATCTGGCCGAGCAGCTTTGCATCGCCGCGCGCGACGACCTGCCCTTCGACCTGGACGATGCCCTGCATCGCCTGCGTGAACTCGACGAGGATGTGCGCCTGGGTCCGAGCACCGGCTCGATCGTCTACGCCGCCGTGGCGCGTGGCATTCCGTATCGCCGCCTGACGCAGGGCTCGATGGTCCAGTTTGGCTGGGGCAGCAAGCAGCGCCGCATCCAGGCCGCCGAGACCGATATGACCAGCGCGGTGTCCGAATCCATCGCGCAGGACAAGGAACTCACCAAGAGCCTGCTGCACGCGGCAGGTGTGCCGGTGCCGATGGGCCGCTCGGTCTCCAGCGCCGAAGAGGCATGGGCCGCCGCGCAGGAAATCAACGGTCCGGTGGTGGTCAAGCCGCGCGACGGCAACCAGGGCAAGGGCGTGGCCGTGCGCATCCGCACGCGCGAGGAAGTGATGACGGCTTATGAAGTGGCCGCCGATATTTCCTCGGACGTGCTCGTCGAGCGCTACATCCCCGGCCATGACTTCCGCCTGCTCGTGGTAGGCAAGCACCTGGTGGCCGCCGCCCGCCGCGATCCGCCGCAGGTGATTGGCGACGGCGCGCACACCGTGCGCCAGCTTGTGGAAGAAGTGAACCGCGACCCGCGCCGTGGCGAGGGTCATGCCACGTCGCTGACGAAGATCCGCTTCGACGATATCGCGCTGGCCACGCTGGCCAAGCAGGGCCTGAGCGCCGACGCCGTGCCGGCCAAGGGCACCCGCGTGGTCCTGCGCAACAACGCGAACCTGTCGACCGGCGGCAGCGCCACCGACGTCACCGACGACGTGCATCCGGACATCGCCGCGCGTGCCGTGGCGGCCGCGCAAATGGTCGGTCTGGACATCTGCGGCGTCGACGCAGTCTGTGAAACGATGCTCAAGCCGTTCGAAGAGCAGGCCGGCGGCATCGTCGAAGTCAATGCCGCGCCGGGCCTGCGCATGCACCTGCAGCCGTCGTACGGCAAAGGTCGCGCGGTCGGCGAAGCCATCATCTCGACCATGTTCGCCGATGGCGACGATGGCCGCATCCCGGTGGTTGCGGTCTCGGGCACCAACGGCAAGACCACCACGGTGCGCCTGATCACCCATATCATGGCCTCCAACGGCCTGCGCATGGGCATGACAGGTACCGACGGCGTGTACATCCAGGGCGAGCGCATCGATACCGGTGACTGCAGCGGCCCGCGCAGCGCGCGCAACGTGCTGTTGCACCCGGACGTGGACGCCGCCGTGTTCGAAACCGCGCGCGGTGGCCTGCTGCGCGAAGGCCTGGCATTCGACCGCTGCGACGTGGCCGTGGTGACCAACGTTGGCGAAGGCGATCACCTGGGCCTGTCGTACATCAGCACCGTCGAGGACCTGGCCGTGCTGAAGAGCGTGATCGTGCAGAACGTGGCACCGCACGGGATGGCCGTGCTCAACGCCGCGGACGAGATGGTGGCGCGCATGGCCGATGCCTGCCCGGGCACCGTGACGTTCTTCGCGCAGGATGCCGGTCTGCCGACGATGGCGCTGCATCGCGCGCAAGGCAGGCGCGTGGTGTTCGTCGAGGGCGGCCAGATCGTGGCAACCGAAGGCGACACCGAAGTGCGCATCCCGTTGGCGGACATCCCGCTCACGCGCAACGGCTCGATCGGCTTCCAGGTGGAAAATGCGATGTCGTCGATC
Organism: Cupriavidus sp. HMR-1; assembly: GCF_000319775.1. Taxonomy (NCBI): domain Bacteria; kingdom Pseudomonadati; phylum Pseudomonadota; class Betaproteobacteria; order Burkholderiales; family Burkholderiaceae; genus Cupriavidus; species Cupriavidus sp. HMR-1. The sequence goes on along the minus strand of NZ_ANKP01000049.1, from coordinate 45,883 downwards.
GCCGCCGCCTGGGCGCTTGGCATCGACTGGGCGGTAATCCGCCGCGCGCTGGCCACCTTTGTCAACGACGCCGCGACGGCCCCGGGCCGCTTCAACGTGTTCGACTACAAGGGCGCCACGCTGATCGCCGACTACGGCCACAACCCCGACGCCATCCAGGCGCTGTGCAATGCCGTAGCGACAATGCCGTCGAAGCGACGCGTGGTGGTGATCAGCGGCGCGGGCGACCGACGCGACGAGGACATCCGCAAGCAGACGCAGATCCTCGGTGGCGTGTTCGACGAGGTGGTGCTGTATCAGGACCAGTGCCAGCGCGGCCGCGAGGATGGCGAGGTACTGGCGCTGCTGCGCGAGGGCCTGCAAGGCGCCCAGCGCACGAGCCATGTCGAGGAGATCCGCGGCGAGTTCGTCGCCATCGACACGGCACTGAGCCATCTGCAGCCCGGCGATCTGTGCCTGATCCTGATCGACCAGGTGGAAGAAGCGCTCGACCACATCGCGAAGCGCGTCGCGGGCAACTGATTCGGCCGATTCGGCCAAATCAGCCGCTACGTGGCTTGCCCCCTCTTCCGCCACGCGGGAGAGGGGCCGGGGAAGCGGGCTTTCCGGCTCAACATCGACGTAACGTTGCCGGAACCACAAGCCCTCCCCCGACTCTCACCTGCTTGCCGTCCACCATCATTCGGTGCGACAGTATCCCTTCTCCCCATCGTTACCCTGACGGCCCCTGCTCCGCCCGTCATCGAGGAGATTCCACATGGCTATCCCGCAGACCATCGTCGTCACCTACATCGCCGCCACGCCGGAGCAAGTCTGGGGTGCGCTGACCGACCCCGCGCAAAGCACGCAGTACTTCTTCGGCCGCCGCGTCGAATCCGACTGGAAGGTCGACAGCCCGTTCGTGCTACGCATGGAAGATGGTCAGGTCGATTCGCAGGGCGTGGTGCTGACCGCCGACGCGCCTTACCGGTTGTCCGTCACATGGCGCGTGGAATGGCTCGAGGCATTTCGGCAACTACCGGAGGTGATCGTCACCTGGCAAATCGACGCGCTCGGTGACGAGGCCGTACGCCTGACCGTCAGCGAGACCCATCGGGAGCCGGTTGACGAACAGATCCTGCAGGGCGGCCGCAACGGCTGGCCGATGATCGTGGCGGGCCTGAAGACATGGCTTGAAACGGGACGCCGGCTCAAGCTCGAGACGCCTCGGCCGCCGCCCGCGCCGGATCAGTGATGTGTCATCGGCGTGCGGGAAAAAAATGAGAAGAGGACGCGATGCTGATGTGCCGGTGTACGGCACGCTGTTGTTCTGGATGCATCGCCCTCTCCTCCCCTTCCACGTCAACATGTCAACATTGACCAGACGGAAGGAACACCCCGCGCAAATCGCGATACAAGCTGCTGATCGGTCTTACTGGAATGCCTTGTCGTTCGGCTCGGCAAACAGTTGCTTCATGTCCGGCGACAGCGGGTAATTCATATTGATGTTGCGCGGCGGGATCGGCGACTGGAACCACTTCGCGTAGAGCTTCTCGCCGCGGCCGCTGGTCATGATGTCCGCCACCACGCCATCCACCAGTTTCTTGAACGACGGATCGTCCTTGCGGAACATGCAGGCGTAGTTCTCGGTCTGCAGCGGCTTGCCAGCGACCACCCACTCAGCGGCATTCTTGGCCTTGGTGCGCTCGCCGTACAGCAGCGGCTCGTCCATCACGAACGCAGCAGCGCGGCCGGACTCGAGGATCAGGAACGCCTGGCCGTGATCCTTGGCGCTGGTCAGGTTCATGTTCATGCCATCGCCGTTCATCTTGACCAGCAGACGCTCGCCGGTGGTGCCAGCCGTGGTCACCACGTTCTTGTCCTTGAGCTGCGGGAAGTCCGTGACGCCCGAATCCTTCTTCGTCAGCATCCGGATGCCGTAGATAAACAGGCTGTTCGAAAACGCCACCTGCTTCTGGCGCTCGAGGTTATTCGTGGTGCTGCCGCACTCGATGTCGATGGTGCCGTTCTGCATCAGCGGGATGCGGTTCTGCGACGTGATCGGCGTCAGCTTGACCTGCAGGTTCGGCATGTTCAGTGTCGACTTCACCTTGTCGACGATCGCCAGCAGGTAGTCATGGGAGTAACCCATCACCTCCTTGCCGTCCGAGTACGAGAACGGAATCGACGACTCGCGGTAACCGAGCGAGATCACACCGCTGTCCTTGATCTTCTTGAGCGTATCGCCATCGGCGGCATGTGCGCCGGCAGCGGCGCAGAGCAGCGCAGCGGCGGCCAGCAGGCGGGTGACGGGGGTCGGACGGACGGACAGTGACTTCATGGTGCGGCTCCTTGGTTGGGGCTTGATTTAATGGCACGACTCTCAAACTGCGACTTCCAGCACAACCCGTGTGCGCCCGCGCGAATGACTATGCGAGCGCTGCACTGAAATCTTCGGCATCCACCACCGGCTTGCGGCCAGCCATCCGATCGGCCAGCACACCCGCGCTGCCCATGGCCAGCGTGAAACCCAGCGCGCCGTGGCCAAGGTTCAGCCACAGACCGCGAATGCGTGATTCGCCGATCATCGGCAAACCCGTGGGCGTGGCCGGGCGCAGGCCGGCCCACGGCTGCAATGCATCAAGGTCCGCGCCATGGCTCACGTCGCCAAACACCGCACGCGTCTGCGTGACCAGCGTCTGCGCGCGCTCGCGGTCGATCACCGCGCCGCCGCGCACGATATCCGCCATCCCCGCTACACGCAGCGTATCGCCGATGCGCGCATAGACGATCTTGTTGGCGAAGTCCGTCACGCTGATACGCGGCGCCAGCACGCCCTGCCTGATCGGCACCGTGATGCTGTACCCCTTCAGCGGCCACAGCATCGGCCGCACACCGAGCGGCTTGAGCAACGGCACGCTGCCGATGCCGCCCGACACAATCACCGCATCGGCGCGGATATCACCCGCATCGGTGCGCAGGCCCGTCACGCGATCCCCCGCGCGCACCAGTCCGGTCACACGCGTGCCGAAGCGCAGCGTGACACCCGGCCTGCCTTGCAACAGATGGGCCAGCGACACGCAGAAGCGATGGCAATCGCCCACTTCCTCGCTCGGCGTGTGGATCGCACCGACGATGCCCTGCCGAATGCCGGCCAACGCCGGCTCCAGCGCAACCGTGGCATCGCGATCCAATGCCTGCTGTTCGCAACCAAGGCTGGCCTGGTAGTCGAGCAGGCGACAGGCCGATTCGTAGGCCGCCGCATCACGGTGCACAATCAGCTTGCCACTACGCGCGAAATCGAAACCACCGCCCTCCTGCCGCGCGTCCGGACGATCGACGAAAGCCTGCATCAGATCGCGCGAGTAGAACGACAGGCGCAGTAGCTTGCGCGTGGCGGCCTCGCTAGCCGATGCATTGCACGCGCGGGCGAATTCCAGCAGCCAGCGCCATTGCGACGGGTCCATGGATGGCCGGAAGCGCATCGGTGAATCGCGATCCAGCAGCCAGCCCGGCACCTTCGACAACACGCCTGGTCCGGCCAGCGGCGCCACATAGCTGTAGCTGAGCTGGCCACCATTGGCGAAGCTGGTCTCCTCGCCCGGACCATCATGGCGCTCGACCACGGTGACTTCGTGACCATCGTTGGCCAACCGCCACGCGGAGGTCATGCCGACCACACCGGCACCCACGATCGCTATGCGCATCCGCTTGCCTTGCGTCCTGTTCAAACGATGGGCCAGAGCGTAGAGCACCCGGCGCGGCTTGCCCAATGCCAATACGTGCCAGAATATGTCCTCAAGCTATAGGGGCCCGCCACCCGGGTCTACCCGTAGTGCGGAGCACCATTTCCCGCACCAACACGAACACCAGCGCAAACACCAGCGCGACCATTCCCCCGCACCAGAACCATGCGCCTGCGCCAGATTGAAGTGTTCCGCGCCGTGATGCTGACCGGTACCGTCAGCGAGGCAGCGCGCCTGCTCCATGTGTCTCAGCCCGTGGTCAGCCGGGTACTGCAGCATGCGGAATCGTCGCTGGGCTTCCGCCTGTTCGATCGCCAGCGCGGCAGGCTGCAGCCGACGCCGGAAGCGCTTGCGCTCTATGGCGATGTCGAAAGGCTATATGGTGAGATCGAGCGTGTGCGGCGCGTATCGGAAAGCCTGCGCCACAAGGGCACGGGGCGCCTGCGCGTGGCCGCCACGCCGAGCCTGGCCAACCCGCTGCTGGTGCCGGCGGTGCGCCGCTTCTGCGCGCGGCATCCGGAAACGCAGGTTCAGGTGCTGACGCACCATACGAGCGAGATCGTCGAGGCGCTGCTGGCCAACCAGATCGACGTGGGCTTTGCCTTTTCGCCGCCCCGGCATGAAGCGATCACCAGCGAGCCCGTGGCCGCCGGCCGAATGCTGCTGGCCGTGCCGCGTCCGCAGGCACTGCCCTCGGGCGGCCGGCGCGGCATCGTGTCGATCCGCAAGCTGATGGAGCGGCCGTTCATCGGCTATGACGACGACAGCTCGCTGGGGCTGCTGGTCCGGCAAACGCTGGCCCGTCACGCGCTGGAACCACATTCGACGCTCGAGGTCCAAACCTATTCCCTCGCGCTGGCCCTGGTGGATGCGGGCCTGGGCGTCACGCTGCTCGACCAGTACACCGCGTTGAGCGCCAATCCGGCCAATGTCGCGCTGCACGACGTGCAACCCGAATTGCCGTTCGAAATCCAGATGCTGCGCGCCACCCATCGTGGCAAATCGAGCCTGGTCGATGATATGCGGACACAGTTCGCAGCCGCCGCCTCGGCGCTGGCCGCCACGCTCGACGATCGCCTGGATTCGCCCGTCGTCCAGTTTGATCCTGCCCCGCGCTGACTGGCAGACATTTACCAGACAATTGACAGGCCCCCGCCTGTGCACCAATATCAACACGCCCAGATCGGCGCGTGAATAACTTATGTTCGTACTGATCCTGACCCTTCTCGTGGTGGTAAGCGCGTTCTTTTCGATCTCCGAGATCGCCTTGACCGCCGCCCGCCGCACCAAGCTCCAAGTCCTGTCTGAACGCGGCGACCACCGCGCGACCAAGGTATTGCTGCTCAAAGAGGAGCCCGGCAACTTCTTCACCGTGGTACAGATCGGCGTCAACAGCGTGGCGATCCTGGCCGGTATCCTCGGTGAGAAGCATGTCTCGGATCTCGTCTACGGATTCCTGAGTGCGTACCTCGATGCCGGCATGGCACAGCGCATCGCCAACATCAGTTCGTTCCTGATCGTCACGCTGCTGTTTATTCAGTTCGCGGACCTGATCCCCAAACGCATCGCCATGACCTTCCCCGAGGCTTGCGCGGTGCAGGTGATCGGCCCGATGCTGACACTGCTCAAGCTGTTCAAGCCCGTGGTCTGGGTGTTCAATGCAGCGGCCGATGCCACGCTCAAGCTGTTCGGCATTCCCACCAAGCCGGTCGATCAGATCACCACCGAGGATATCGCCGCCATGGTCGATGCCGGTGCCGAGGCCGGCGTTCTGCACAAGCACGAACTGCATCTGATCGAAAACGTGTTCGAACTCGATTCGAAGCCGATCACGGCCATCATGACCCAGCGCGACGACGTGGTCTTCCTGACCCTCGACGACACCGCCGACGGCCTGCGCCGCAAGCTGGTCAAGCAACCGCACGCACAATACCCGGTGTGCGGCAAGAATATCGACGACGTGCTGGGCTATATGGAGTCGAAGGTCATCCTGCAACTACTACTGGCCGATGAAAGCGGCGCAGCATTGGACAGCATCGGCAAACACTACGACAAGAACGTGCTGGTGATCCCCGACACGTTGACACTCTCGGAGTCACTGACCCGCTTCCGCGAGATGCATGAGAATTTTGCGGTGGTGATGAACGAGTACGGGCTGGTGGTGGGCATCGTCACGCTGGACGACATCGTCGGCGCGCTGATGGGCGACATCCTCTATTCGAACGAAGACGAACAGATCGTGCGCCGCGATGAATCCTCGTGGCTGGTCGACGGCCTGACGCCGCTGGTCGACCTGAAGAAGGCACTGGATATCGACGTGCTGCCTGGCGAAGACTATGTAGATACAGCAGCCGGCCTGGTGATCTACTCGCTGAAGCGAATCCCGAAGAAGTCGGAAGCGATCACCGTGGCGGGCTTCCGATTCGAGGTGGTCGACATCGACCATCACAAGATCGACCAGTTGCTGGTTTCAAGGCTGCCGGAGAGCGCTTCGCAGACTGTGGCATCTGGTGAGTGAGGCGGCCTGCAGCGGACAGGGCCTGTCACAAATTGTGACAAATTTTGTCACTCCAGGGAGGTTACCTGGACAAATTACGGCACCTGACGCTGACAAATTCTGTCACCAGTACCTCAAATTGATTACCTTTGACTGACAAAATTTGTCAATTTCCGGGCTGCGAGGCTGTTTTTGACCCTGGCACGCGAGTTGCTTTTTGTTGACCCAGCAGCACTCTGGCTGCCTAACAATTCATACTGGGGTCACTCATGAAAAAAGCACGGATGGGAATCCGACGGGTACAGAAGGGCTTTACGCTGATCGAACTGATGATCGTGGTCGCGATCATCGGTATCTTGGCTGCTATCGCAATTCCGCAGTACAGCGATTACACGTCGCGTACGAAGGCGGCCGGCGCAGTGGCAGAATTGGCCTCTGTCAAGACCGGCATCGCTATGTGCGTTCAGGAGACGGGTACGCTCAAAGGCTGCGACGCTGGCGCGACAAATGGCTATGTTCCGACGCCGGTTGCCACGAAGAACATCACGGCAATAACTTCCATTACCGATGGCGTTATTACGGTGACGACTGGCGCCACCGACGCCAGCGGTACTAACTTGCTGCTTGTTGATACCCCGACTCCACCGGCAGCAGGTGCGGCGAACATGACGTGGACAACCACCGGAACGATCTGCGATGTCAATCGTGGTCTGAAGCCGGGTCAAGGCGATTGCCCCTGATTACGTCAGAAGCATTCAGGCATCGTTTAATGTAAAAAAGCGCCTTCGGGCGCTTTTTTATTTGAATCTATATTTCATTCAGACTCAACCGACATGCAAGGTGTGATCGTGGATGCCATGCGTGAGGCGATGGAATTTCCCTACGGGGCAAATCCAGCGCTTCTATCCGGTGGCAGGCAATACTTCTTTTCTGGAACATCGCCATCCGTCGCTTAGGGGCTCGGTATGCTGCAAGATGACAGATTTCGTCATTATCAATCTCGATGGTGGCACTTTTCGTCATTTCTGATAGGCGCGCTGACCAATTTCATCATGAAGAAAATCTATAGATCACGCATATCCTGGCGCGTTGTTTGCTACCAGATCGTCTGCGGCATTTACGCCGTCATTAAAATCTATTCGAAGGGGCGATTTATGCAACGGGCACAAAACTTGGGTCGTAATGCTCAAGAGGGTTTCACGCTGATCGAACTGATGATCGTGGTCGCAATCATCGGTATCCTGGCCGCCATCGCGATTCCACAATACAGCAACTACACATCCCGCGCCAGGGCCGCAGGCGCAGTGGCGGAGCTGGCCTCCGTCAAGACCGGCATCGCTATTTGTGTTCAAGAGACGGGCACACTCACCGGCTGCGACGCTGGCGCGGCCAACGGCTACGTTCCGACACCGCCTGTTACGAAGAACATTACGGCGGTAACTTCCATCATCAATGGCATTATTACGGTGACCACCGGCGCTACCGACGACAGTGGTAACAATCTGCTGCTTGTTGATACTCCGGCTGCAGCGGTGACTGGCGCGGCAAACATGAGGTGGACAACGTCAGGCACAATTTGCGACATCAATCGCGGCTTGAAGTCCAATCAAAGCGGATGCCCCTGATGGCTTAATACAGTACGCGTTGATGTGGCGCGCCTACGAGCGCCCTCGCCATTTAGGGGTAAATGTGCCGCAGCTAAAGATCCGGAACTTGCCGACTCGCTCGATGATGAGCTAATGGATTTATTGAGCGGAAGGTTAAATCCAGGACGGGACACTTGTTCATGCTGCCACCGGAACGAATTGAACCGATGCCTGCCGCTTGCCGTGCCGCGGATTGGGCACGCATCCTGTTCCTGCGCGCTGCCCTGTCGAGCACTGGTGATAAGTTCGCGCACCCCACTGAGAATAGCCGCGCCGAAAAAACAAAACCGACGCTGCTTTCGCAAACGTCGGTTCTTAGTTTTACTACGCTGTTTTTGTCTGCTGGTGGTCGAATCCGTCAGCAGCTTTTTGTTTGGCGGAGAGGGTCCATTTCGATCCCCTTACGCTTCGCCTCTTCCTCTGCCAGAACTCTGAACGCCTCTCCGAGTTCAATCCCTGCCTCGTTGGCCAGCAAAAACGCTGTCTGATAGTCCGGCAGACGTTCTCCCCTTGCATACCTGCCTAGCGTCATCTGATTGACGCCTAGCTCCTTTGAGCGTTGGTAGACGCTTTTGCCCTTCATGGCTAAAGCAATCAATTCTTTGTAGCTCATAGATAACTCCAATTAGCACTAACCGAACGGTTAGCACTATGATCCACATCACCGTTCGGTTAGTAGTAACCATTCGGTGCAACGGTGGAAGTGTAGGCGGTAAACAACGCCGGGTAAACCGGCCCTTTCGTAACGAAAAATCTCGCGCCAACAGCGCATGAGGACACCAAATGCCAAAGCAGCAAACGCTCCAGATCATCGCGATCATTCCTTTCCGTGGAACTAGCCGGAAGACCGGCAACGCTTTCGAGATGTTCCAGGCGCAGTGCATCGTCCAAACGCACGGTGTCGATCAGGAAACCGGCGAGGCCATCCCGCCGTTCGTTGGCGTAATGACGCTGGCGAAGCATCTCAAAGACACGGCTCCGGGCATGTATGAAGCCGATTTCGATCTGATCCAAGGTCGTGATAACAGCGTTGCTGCCAGTATTTGCTCCCTGCGCAGCGTTGCGCCTCGGGCCAACCCGAAGCCGGGTGCTGGTCCCGGTGCTGAGGCCAAGGCTGCGTAAGTCTCTGCTGTGTACCGTTTTGCTCTCAACTTCTGCGCCCTGCTGGTCGGCCTCACGGTCGGCGGCGGGGCGGTTTTTTTGTGGGACGCATATGCAAGTCCTCCTGTTGCTGCTGGCACTACTCGGGTTGATTTGCCTATTTGTCTCAACACAGCGGAGCGAGGGTACGTCTCCGGGACCGGTTGTTTCCGGAGCGTTGATCGTCGCGGCCACGTTCGTAATGTGTGTGTTGCTTGCCTTGGGTACGGGTCATGAAGAGGACGTCTATCAGCCTTTTGCTCCTGTTGTCGTCTGCAACGGCGTTGGCTGCTACTGACCCTACCCTGCAGGCACTCATTGATCTACGCAACGTGGTGTTTTACGGCTTCTGCGGGCTCGGATTTGGTGTCGGGTTGGTAGCGGGGATTCTGCGATGACGATAGCTGGCACGGTGCTTCTCTGGATTCTTATCGGCTTCGGCGTCGGCTCTGCCATTCGGAATCTTCGGCGCTTTGAGGACGTGTCCTAACGCGCGCGCTTCTGCTCCAAGGTGCGAGCGTTGATTTGTGAGGCTGACGCAATGACTGAGGGAGCGGAGAGACAGAGCGAGCGGAGGACTGTAGGGGGAGGCTCACTTTCGGCGCTGAACGGGAGTACCGGAGCGGAATGGAGGCGCGGGCGCGGCGCGGAAAAGTCGCACTTTTTCCGAAGGAAAAATGTCCTTCGCTTGTCGAGCGTAGCTGGAAATGTGGGCAAGTCTGCGGGGGTACGGAACGGGTGGGCAAGTTGTTGGCAGGTGTGGGCAACAGCCGCACCGTTGTCCATGCCTGTCAATGGCTTGTCCATGCGTGGAGTGCAGAGCTTGTCCACATTGGAAGCGAAGCCCCGTTTCGTAGAAACGGGAGGTTTTCCCGGTTTTTCCTCGACTTTTCCGCGCCGCGCCCGCGCTGGAATGGAGTGTAGGGGAGGCTCACTTTCAGCGCAGAACGGGAGTACCCGGAGGGCTGTAGCGAGTGGCGGATCGTAGTGAGCGAAGGAATGGAGTCGGGGGAGTAAAAGGTCTCGACCTCTGCGCAGACAACGCGCGCGGGTCAACGTTGCAGGTGTGCCGTCCATCTGCAGCGCATTCAAGTGGCGGCGATCTCAAGGAGAAATCATGAAGGCACGTCTCGTGCGGTTTGTTCCGAAGCTGAAGAAATCGGCTGCTGCTGCCGGTGTGGGCGCTGTGCTCGCGCTGTCCGCTGCTCCCGCTGCTTTCGCACAGGAAAGCACTGATGGTCTGGATGCCGCAATCACCCAGGCGCAGAGCGAAGCGAAGTCCACGATCATCAAGTTCGGTGCGCCGCTGTTCCTGACTGCTGCTGCTGGCGTCGGTATCGGCATCGGCGTGAAGTACATCAAGAAGTTCCGTGGCGCTGCTTAAGCGTCTGCTGCTCTTGTGTGCCGTGGGGTCATGCCTCACGGCATGCATTAACCCAAAATGGGACCCACAGTATGACCGTCTCAAATGCCAAGATTCGGCCTTCTGCGTCGATTCCTCCTATCGGCCGACATCAAGTCGCCGCTGATTTGTTCCTAGGGCCAGTCGTCATTGCGCTGGTCCTTTTTCTTTCCCTCCTTATTCCGATTCGTGACGCGAAAGCGCAGACATTGAGTGCCGATGGTCTGTCGTGGGGCGTAACGAAATCGGGGCCGGATACCGCGTCCGTGAACAACGGTGCACTGGCTATCGCCACCACGTTTGCGGTCGCTGCAACGTGGTACGGCGTGAAGAACATCACTCCGGTTGGTCGCGTCGTGACTGTTGGGGCGTCGGTCGCGGGGCCGATCATTGCCAACATGCTGCGCACGGCGCAGACGGCAGGAAAGATTGCCGGTTCACCTGCAATGCTGGCGCTCGCGTTAGCGCTGGGCGGTGCCAATCTTGCGTATGACGCGAGCTCAAACACTTTCACGTCTCCGGGACAGTACGGGCCGCTGACGTGGTTCCGGCCGAATCACGATAAGACGGGTCCGTTTTGGGATAACCCCATGACGGCCTGTCAGGCGTTGGGTGGCAACCATATCGAATCGAGCGGCGGCATGTCGAATGGCTACTACCTTCAGTACAACTGCTATTCGGGCGGACCGGGGAATTGGGTTTCCTTGGGGGGTATCTATTCAAAGCCAGGCGGTGGTCAAACGCAGGCTTCCACAGATGCACAGTTGGCGGCGGCAGCTTCTACACCGGCTGCGCTGGCGAAGGCATGGGATGCGGCCAGCGACAGCGACAAGGAGCAATTGATTGGCGGCGGTGTACCGGGTACGCCCACGTTTCCGAACGGCGATACGATGCAGTTTCCCCCGCGTACTGCCACGGGTGCGGGTACGGATGGTCAGGGCCGTCCGATGAATGGCACGTTCACGATGTTGCCAAGTGTCAAGGTGGTGCCGAACACCGGCGCGGATGCGATCAAGAATCCTGTTGCGGTCCAACCATCGCAGGTAAATACGTGGAGCGGCACGGATGCCGTAGGCAACCCCGTTAGTGGTACCAACACGACTACGTACCCTACGCAAACGGCTCCTCCTGCTTCTCAGGCAGGCTCCGGCGGCACCACGGTGAACGTGGAAACCTGCGGCCTTCCGGGTAAGCCTCCGTGCAAGATTGATGAGGGTGGTACGCCAACGGAGCAGAGCGCGGAGATTGTGGCGACAACTCGACAAGCTATAGATGATGCGATGCGTCAGCAAACAGATGCATTGAAAGACGTGCTCAAAGGCGAGAAACCGGAAACAGATTGGTTTAGCTGGCTCCCGGTGATTCCGCGTTCGGAATGCAAGCCAATGACGATTGATTTGCCGCTCGGGGAAACCGCTACGGTGGACTGGTGCCCGGCTGTCGAGTTCATGAAGGTTCTGTCTACGGTGGCGTGGACGTTCACGATCATGGGCGGCTGCATCGCTGAAGTGAAAGACGCTTTGAACGGAGCTTGATATGCCATTACTCGGTGGGTTGCTCGCGTCGCTGTTTGGCTGGCTCGCGAAAACGATGGTCGAATGGTTTGGCAAGCGCGTTGCCAATCAGGTCGTGATTCTCGGCACGTTCGGTGCGGTCTTCAGTGCGGTCATGCTGGCGCTGAAAACTGCGCTGCAGGCATTGGCTGCTTTTTTGCCGGGGTCCGACTGGCTGCTGATGGCGCTGTCCGTTGGGATGCCTCCTGCTGCCCCGTCGATGCTCTCGATCTATTCCGGCGTCTGGGCTGCGTGTCGCCTGTATCGGTGGCAGGTCAAAGCGATTGAATACGTTGCGAGGGTCTGACTATGGAACTGCTGCTTGTTTTTTGCGGGGTTGCTATCGTGGCGTGCGGCATCGGGGTTCTGGTCTCTGTGGGTCGGACGGTGTGGGACTTCTGTCATCCCAAGCCAATGCGGGTACGACGTCGGCTGTCGCCGATTCTCGGTCCGGATGGCAAGCCATTGATCGTGCGCGAGTAGATGAGATGGCCATATACCTGATAGAGGGCAAGCTCGGCGCCGGTAAAACTCTCTGCGCGGTCGGTCGGATTCGTGATGCGCTGGTTGCAGGCAAGCGTGTTGCGACGAACCTAGATCTCCGCATGGAGCATCTAGTCAACGTCGATGCAAAGAAGTGCCGCGTCATTCGTCTCCCGGACAAACCGACAGTGGGTCATTTGGAAATGATCGGGATCGGCAACACTGAAATGGATGAGTCGAAAAACGGTCTCATCGTGTTGGACGAAATGGCGGCCTACATGAATGCGCGGAGCTATGGTGATAAGGAACGACAGCCTGTGATTGATTGGCTCATTCACTCGCGCAAAAAGGGTTGGGACGTGTATTTCATCTGCCAGAACATCGCGCAGATTGACAAGCAGGTACGCGAAGCACTGGTCGAGTATCGGGTCACGTGCAAACGGTTGGATCGTATGACGATCCCTTTCCTGCGGCCCATTTTTAGCGTGCTAACGGGTGGTACGTGGGTGCCGCGTTTCCCTCGCGTGCATCAGGCGATGGTCCGCTATGGAGTCGATGCCAGTGCGCCTCTTGCGGATAAGTGGACGTATCTCGGGAACGATCTGTTTCCTGCCTACGATACCCGCCAGGTCTTCCGGTTGGACCCGTGGCAAGCGCCATTTTCCTATCTGCCTCCGTACTACACACACGGTTGGAAAAGCGTGAAGCGGTACCGCAATATCGCCCGCAAGCTGGCGGAGCGTCGTCGGCTCACCGGCCTCTACCGCGCGGGGTTGGTCTCGTTCGATGAGTGGCGTGTTCTCTTCGGGAAAACGTAGGCCGGCAGCGTCGGTCTGTGCGCAGCGCGGGCCGGCGCAGCCGGCCTAAACTTGTAATGTGGACACTTAACGAAAAGGGAGCGAACGCGAATGGCAGAGATCGTTGAACTGGCGTCGGTTCGTCACCTTCCGGACGATGCTGCGGTAGTGCCGAACGCTTTCACAGTCGTGGTTCGGAGGGATGGTGAAGGGTATGGGCTGCTGCAGGACGTAGCGGCCGCGTGGATGAGTGAGAGGGGTGTGGATACGGTACAGCTCTCCGTGAGCCTGCAGCGCGTTCCAGAGGTCTTGCCGGGCCTTCCGATCAAGTAACGGGCAAAAGAAAAGCCCCGCGAGTGTTACCAGCACTCCGGGGCTATACATAGCGAGCATTCAAGGGCAATCGCCATGCGTGAAAACACTATAGCAAAAACCGATGACGTCTCCAAGGCAATTGACGCAGAGCATCGCGAGCCGGGGAGCTACTTCAACGCCTTCGCGGAAGAGTGGGAAATCCGCAAGCGGGTCTTTGAAGACGGTCAAATGGAGATCGTTGCAAAGAAGTACGACCGCTATGTCGGGGTGCTGCAATTCAACGGCACGCCCAAGGCAAAGCGCGGCGAGTCAGAGAATCGCGAACAGAACATCAAAGATGCTGCCAACCGGGCAAAACAGCGTGTGCGCCTTCTGTGCAAGGCCAGTGGTGCGGATCGCATGCTGACGCTCACCTATCGTGAGAACATGACAGATCGGGAGCGCGCAAAGAAGGACTTCGATCGCTTTCGTCGTGCCATGTCGAAGCACCGCAATTTCAAGTACATCTGCACGATGGAACCTCAGGAGCGCGGTGCGTGGCACTTCCATATCGCTGTCAAGGGGCGGCTTGTCTACCAGTTGGTTCGTTCGATCTGGCGCAAGATCGTAGGCCAGGACAACGGCACGATCCACGTTAGCAATCCGTACGGTCGACGTGGTGGCCAGCACAAGCTGGCGGCCTATCTGTCGAAGTACATCACGAAGAATGCGGAGCTTTTCGAACTCAACGAAAAGCGGTACTGGTGCTCTAGGGGTATCGATGTGCCGGAGCCGGAGCGCGTTGCGTATTACGCTCACGCTCGGGATGTGGCGGAGATCATGGCGGAGTGTCTGACGCTCGCAAACCGTGAGGGCAACCCTCTCGATCTGCAGGCGTATTACGACAAACACTCTACGTTCTGGATGGCAACGGGGCCGTTATGCCGCGTCGAGTAGGCTAGGCTGTGCGCGCTCGTGGTGGCGCTTGATGGCACGCTTGATGCTGGATATGTGCGTGCCGTATTGACGCGCTAGGGCTGACTTTGTGTGCTTGCCTGTGAACCAAAGGCGCAATGCTTCTGCCTCGTCGTCTTCACTCATTGCCGTGGGTCGGCCCATCTTCACGCCGCGGCGAGCAGCTGCTGCCATTCCCACTTTTGTGCGCTCTCGTATCAGCTCGCGCTCAAACTCTGCGAAAGCTCCCACGATCTGAAAGATCATGCGCCCCGCAGGTGATCTGGTGTCGATGTGCTCTGTGAGACTTCGGAACTGTGCGCCTGCTGCCTCGATGCGCTCGATGATGATGAGCAGGTCTTTGAGCGATCGTGCAATGCGGTCGAGCTTGTAGACCACAACGGTGTCGCCTGGACGAACCGTTGCGAGCATTTCCTCGAGGACCGGCCTTTTCGATGCACTGCCTCCCGATCGCTTCTCGGAAAAAATAAAACCGACGCCTGCTTCTCGCAGTGCGTCGGTCTGTGCGTGTGTTTCTTGTTCTTGCGTACTAACTCGTGCGTATCCGACTAACATGCTGCTTCATATGTAGTTGTATGAAACAATCTTTGTCGGGCGTTGGTGAGTAGTTCGCGTACCCCGCTGAGGGTGGGGGTGGCAGAAAAACAAAACCGACGTGTGCTTTCGCAGACGTCGGCTTGAGCTTTACTACGCTGTTTTTGTCTGCTGGTGGTCGAATCCGTCAGCAGGTTTTTGTTATGGCGGAGAGGGTGGGATTCGAACCCACGGTACCGTCGCCGGTACGCCTGATTTCGAGTCAGGTACATTCGACCACTCTGCCACCTCTCCGGTAACTCTTGCTTGCGGCCACATCAAGTCGCTGCGTTAGCGGCGAAACCAAGATTATAGGGATATCCATATCCGGAGCGCAAGCCCCTTCTGTAACTATTTTTACGCTTCCGGTTCCAGGCGCGTGATGCCGCCCATGTACGGTTGCAGCGCCTTCGGCACCGTCACCGAACCGTCTGCGTTCTGGTAGTTCTCCAGGATCGCCACCAGCGTGCGGCCCACGGCCAGGCCGGAGCCGTTCAGCGTGTGCACCAGTTCCGGCTTGCCCTGTCCGGCGCGCATACGTGCCTGCATGCGGCGCGCCTGGAAGTCGCCCATGCTCGAGCACGAGCTGATTTCGCGGTACGTGTTCTGCGCCGGAATCCACACTTCGATGTCGTAGGTCTTGGTGCTGCCGAAGCCCATGTCGCCCGTGCACAGCACGACGGTGCGGAACGGCAACTCGAGCTTCTTCAGGATCGTCTCGGCGTGGCCAGTCATCTGCTCGAGCGCGTCCATCGACTGCTCGGACGGCACCACCTGCACCATCTCGACCTTGTCGAACTGATGCTGGCGGATCATGCCGCGCGTGTCCTTGCCGTACGAGCCCGCTTCCGAACGGAAGCATGGCGTGTGGGCCACGAAGCGCAGCGGCAGTTTTTCCGCGGAAACGATCGCGTCGCGGACCATGTTGGTCAGCGGCACTTCGGCGGTCGGGATCAGGTAGAAGTTCTCGATAGCGTCCTGGCCATCCTCACCGCCGACCTTGCGCGGCACCTTGAACAGGTCATCCTCGAACTTCGGCAGCTGGCCGGTACCGCGCATCGACGCGGCATTGACGATGTACGGCACGTACATCTCGGTGTAGCCATGTTCAAGCGTGTGCGTGTCCACCATGAGCTGGACCAGCGCGCGATGCATGCGTGCCACGCCACCCCGCAGGAAGGCGAAGCGCGAGCCAGTGACCTTCGTGGCCGTCTCGAAATCCAGGCCGAGACGGGCGCCGACATCCACGTGATCCTTGATCTCGAAATCGAACGTGCGCGGCGTGCCCACGCGGCGGACTTCGACGTTCTCGGTTTCGTCCTTGCCCGTCGGCACGCTTTCGTGCGGCAGGTTCGGGATCGAGAGCATCGCGTCGCTGATCTGGTCCTGGATCTCGGCCAGGCGCTGGGCGGATGCCTTCAGCGTGTCGCCGATACCGGCCACTTCGGCCATCGGGCCCGAGGCGTCTTCGCCCTTGCCCTTGAGCATCCCGATCTGCTTGGAGAGACTGTTGCGGCGCGCCTGCAGATCCTCGGTCTGGGTCTGCAGTTGCTTGCGTTCGGCCTCAAGGGCCTGGAACAGGGCCACATCGAGTTGAAAACCGCGCGTGGCGAGGCGCTGGGCCACGGCGTCGATGTCTTTGCGGAGCAGCTGGATGTCGAGCATGTTGCTTGGTCGTGTGCAGTGCCGGCAACATGCCGGCGAACGGAACATTTTACTGCACTGGCACGACCCGCCGGGAGCAAATCCGGCTGGATTTTGCCTTCTGCTCCACACTTTGGGGGTTATCCGGGTCCCTGCTCGCCGCCCCGCTCTCCCCTCGCCCCCTGCTCAGTCCTTGCCGGACTTGCCGCGCTGCTCGCGCTGCCAGGCGTCGTCCAGATCGCGCAGATGCCGCAGCTTGTCGCCGATCTTGCCTTCCAGCCCGCGCGGCGTGGGCTGGTACCAATCCTGGCTGCGCAGATCGTCGGGCAGGTAGTGCTCGCCCGCCGCGTAGGCTTCCGGCTCGTCATGCGCATAGCGATACGCATGGCCGTAGCCAAGCTCCTTCATCAATTTTGTCGGCGCGTTGCGCAGATGCACGGGCACGGGCCGCGACTTGTCCTTGGCGACAAAGGCACGCGCCGCGTTGTACGCGTTGTAGCCCGCGTTCGACTTTGGCGCCACGGCCAGGTACAGCAGCGCCTGGGCCAATGCAAGCTCGCCTTCCGGCGATCCCAGCCGCTCGTAGGTCTCCGCGGCATCGAGCGTGATCCGTGCCGCGCGCGGATCGGCCAGGCCGATGTCCTCCCACGCCATCCGCACGATCCGGCGCGCCAGGTAACGCGGGTCGGCGCCACCATCGAGCATCCGGCAGAACCAGTACAGCGCGCCATCCGGGTCGGAACCACGCACGGACTTGTGCAAGGCGCTGATCTGGTCGTAGAACGCGTCGCCACCCTTGTCGAAACGACGCAGGTTTTCCGATAGCGCGCTGCCCAACAGCGCCGTATCCACCGCATCCACACCGGCATTGCGAGCCGCACGCGCCACGATCTCGATATTGTTGAGCAGCTTGCGGCCATCGCCGTCGGCCGAGGCGACGATCAGGCCCATTGCCTCGTCGTCCCAGCGAATGCCACCGAGTTCCTCGCTGGCACGCAGCACGAGCTGCTTGAGTTCGTCTTCGTTCAGGCTCTTGAGCACGTAGACGGCCGCCCGAGACAGCAACGCGCCATTGACCTCGAACGACGGATTCTCAGTGGTGGCGCCGATAAACGTGAACAGCCCGCTTTCCACGTGCGGCAGGAACGCGTCCTGCTGGCTCTTGTTGAAGCGATGCACCTCGTCGACGAACACCAGGGTGCGCCGTCCATGCGCACGGAACTGCTCGGCCCGTTCCACCGCCTCGCGAATATCCTTGACTCCCGACAGCACGGCCGACAGGGCAATGAACTCGGCATCGAACGCATTGGCCATCAGCCGGGCCAGCGTGGTCTTGCCCACGCCGGGCGGGCCCCAGAGGATCATCGAATGCGGCTCGCCCGACTCGAACGCCACGCGCAGCGGCTTGCCCGGGCCGAGCAGGTGCTGCTGGCCGATGACTTCGTCGATATTGCGCGGGCGCAGGCGCTCGGCCAGCGGCATTCGGGAACGGTCGGGGGGGTCGGAGAACAGCGAATCCGCCACGGTACTAGGGCCTCTCAATCTGGTGCGGCCGCCGGAAGCGGCTTGCGAACGCCACAGTGTAGACCATCGGCGCCGCCTGCCGCGGCCCGCCCCACGCCATCCGGCCTGCCGGTATCAGGGTGCGATAACCGACTCCCAAGGCGATCGGATATCGGCCAGGAAGCGTTGCGCGCGTGGATGCTCGGGCTTCTGGAAGAAGCGCTCCGGCGTGGCGCGCTCGAGCACCTCGCCCTGATCCATGAAGATCACGCGGTCCGCCACCTCGCGCGCGAAGCCCATTTCGTGGGTGACGCAGACCATCGTCATGCCGTCGCGCGCGAGCCCCTTCATCACCTGGAGCACCTCGTTGACCATTTCGGGGTCAAGCGCCGACGTCGGTTCGTCGAACAGCATGACCGGTGGCTTCATTGCCAGCGCGCGGGCAATCGCCACGCGCTGTTGCTGGCCGCCAGACAACTGCCCCGGATAGGCCGACGCCTTGTGCGGCAGCCCCACCCGCTCCAGCAGGCTCATCGCGAAATCTTTCGCTTCCTGCCTCGACATCCGCTTGAGCCGCACTGGCGCCAGCGTGCAGTTCTCCAGCACCGTCAGGTGTGGAAACAGGTTGAACTGCTGGAAGACGAAGCCGATGCCGCTACGCAGTGCATTGACGTCCACGTTGCGCGCGTGCACGTCCTGCCCGTTCACGACGATACGCCCCTTCTGGATGGCCTCGAGCCGGTTCAGCGTGCGGATCAGCGTCGACTTGCCCGAGCCCGACGGCCCGCACACGACAACCACCTCCGCCTTCGCCACCGATTCGTTGATATCGACCAGCGCCTGATAATCGCCGTACCACTTGCTGACATGTTCGATGCTGATCATGGTTACACCTTCACAGCGTTGCGTGCCGCGAGCCGGCGCTCGAGCAGATAGGCGCAACGGGTCAATCCGAAGCACATGACAAAATAGCTCAATGCCAGCAGCAGGTAGACCTGCGCGGCCTGGGTCAGCATCTGCGTGCTGATCTGCCCGGCGATGAACGAGACCTCCGGCAAGCTGATGATGTAGCCGAGCGACGTCTCCTTGATCGTCGACACAAGCTGGTTCACGAGCGACGGCAGCATGTTGCGCAGCGCCTGCGGCAGGATGACCAGCGCCATCGCCTGCGCATACGACAAGCCGAGCGACCGCGCGCTTTCCATCTGCCCGCGCGGCAGCCCCTGGATGCCGGCGCGCACAATCTCCGCCAGATAGGCCCCGTCGAAAACCACCAGCGCCACCAGCATCGTCGCGAACTGCGGCGTGCGATGCCCGGTCACCGAAGGCAGCAGGAAGTACGCCCAGAACACCACCATCAGCAGCGGCGTGCCGCGCACGACGTAGATCAGGACGGTGGCGGGCCAGCGCAGCGTGCGGAACGGGCTCACGCGGCACAGCCCCAGCACGATGCCGACCGGCAACGCCAGCACCAGCCCGGACGCCGCCAGCAGCACGGTCAACGCCAGCCCGCCCAGCGGGCCATTCGGATACTGGCCGATCAGGAAGTAGAGTCCGTAGTTCTGCAGAACGTCGAGCATGGCTACATGCTCCGTACCGGAAACCGGTGCTGATACCAGAGCGAGAACAGCGTGATCGTCATCGATATGGTCAGGTACGCCAGCGTGGCGAACGCAAAGGACTCGAAGCCCCGGAAGGTGGCGCTCTCCACCTGCTGCGCCTGGTACATCAGCTCGGCCACGCCGATCACCATCGCGATGCTCGAGTTCTTCCAGAGATTCAGGATCTGGTTCACCAGCGGCGGCACCGTGATGCGCAGCGATTGCGGCAACACCACCAGCCGCATCGACGCCAGAAAGCTGAAACCAAGCGCGCGGCTGGCTTCCAGTTGTTCCTTCGGGATGGAGCGAATGCCGCTGCGGATGTCCTCCGCCATATAGGCCGTGGTGTACAGGACCAGCGCGATCAGCGCGCTGACGGCCTCGTAGTTGTGCTCGTACAGCCAGCTCTTGATCGCGAACGGCAGCAGCTGCGGCGCGCCGAAATACCAGAACAGCATATGGGCCAGCAGCGGAACGTTGCGAATCGCCTCGACATAGGTCTGGCCCAATCCCCGCAGGGGCGCCAGCGGCGCAAGCCGCAGCAGAGCGATCACGATCGCCAGCGGCAACGATATGGCAAACGCGATGACCGACAGCTTGAGGGACATCACGAACCCGCTGACCAGCCATTCGTGATACTGCCCCGACAGCAACATCGACAGGTTGAAGGTGGGCATGGAATGTGGCTGTCCGGCGCGATGCCGGACAGCCGGGGGAGGTTTATCGGACCGGGTTGATCAAGCCGGACTCATCCGGCCTGGCCCGGGCCTGGGGTTGGCGCCTCAGTCGATCTTGTCGGTCGAGATCTTGAACGCGCGCGGCGGGAACTTCATCTTGGTGTTGGGCCCGAACCACTTGTCGTAGAGCTTTTGCGCGTCGCCATCGGTTTCCATCTTGCTCAGCACCTGGTTGACCTGGTTGCGGAACCCGGTCTCGCCCTTCCTGATGCCCAGCGCGAGGTGCTCGCTCGACAGGTACTGCGGCACCAGCGTGTAGTCCTTGGCCGCGGGGCCGAGCTTCACGAGGTTGCTCACCAGCGACGTCTCGTCATTCACGTACGCCACACCCTTGCCCTGCTCCAGCGCCAGCAGCGCCTGCGGGCTGTTGTCGAACGACACCACGGTGGCATTCTTGATCTTGGCGGCGATGTTGGATTCCATGGTGGAACCCTTGACGGTCAGGATCTTCTTGCCGTCGAGCTGGCCCAGCGTCGTGATGCCGCTCTCCTTGCGCACCATCGCCTTCTGTCCGGTGATGAAGGTCGACAGCGAGAAATCGATCTGCGACTCGCGCTCCTTGTTATGCGTCAGCGACGCCGCCAGCAGATCCACGTGACCCTGCTGAAGCTCCGGCAGACGGGCCGCCACGGAGATCTGCTTGAGCACCGGCTTCACGCCAAGGCTCTTGGCCACCGCATTGCACATGTCAACGTCGTATCCCACGATCTCGCGGGTGGCCGGATCGACGAAGCTGAACGGCTCGTCCGTGCCAAGTACCCCGCACACCAGTTGGCCCTTGGCCTTGATATCCGCGATTTGGTCGGCACTGGCCGGTGCTGCGCTCAGTGCAAGCGCGGACAGCGTTGCCACGCCGGCGATCTGGCGGAGTTTCCGCCTGAAGTCTGCTTGCATATTCTCTCCTCGGTTGAAGAAGGTCTTGTGGGGTGCAGCAGAAACATAGTCTATTTGTGACGCTTCCGATTCGATGTCGGGGCGAACCCTATCTTCGCCGCGCAGCAGCGGACACTGCGCCGCTTCCCTACAGTTCGCGCCGAATCTGCCGATATTTCCTAATGGCCTGCGTTTCGACGGATGCGGCCCGCATCGCGCCGATGCGGCCGCCGGCCAGGCGGATATCGGCCGACCCTTGGTCGGCCTAGCGAAAATCGGGGATTTGTATGTTGCGTTACCGAATGCTGATGTTCAAGTTGAATCGGCTGGTGGGCAAGAACAGGCTCACCGGCGCGGAAGAGATCTCACTGGCGGGCCAGTTCGCCGAGATGATCACGTCACAGGAGGAGGTGGACCGCATCATCGCGGATCTGGTCGATCACGAGAATCCGCAGGTACGTCGTATTGGCCTGGCCGCGATCCGTCGTTCGCACCGCTTTGGTGGCCAGACGCTGATGCAGGCACTCTTGCGCCGGCTGGCCGACGTGGAAGGCTGGCTGCGCCACGATGCGGTCTGGATCGCGCAGGAAGGCCAGCTCGATAGCGCCGAACTGCGGGCCGCGCTGCGGCGGGTGGCTGGCAATGTCCGGCTGCCGCAGGATGCGGTGCGGGCGCGCGACAATCCTGCCGACGGCTTGCTCCATGCTGCCGTCCGTGCGCGGCATGTGCTTGACGCACTGATCAAGAAGTCGGCTGCGGCGCACAATGCCGCGCTGGCGGCGGGTGGCGCGCTGGCAGGCGCCAACGATGGCAAGCCCTACGCGCAAGGCTCGATTGGCCAGATCCACTCCGCCCATCGGCAATTGCAGCGCAAGATGGCGGCGCGCAAGCTGCGCAGCAGCACGAAGCTGAAATTCCGCAAGGTAGAGCCGCGATACGCGGAAAACGACAACCGGCGCTTTCTGCTCTGAACTTCGCCTGGCTCGCGGCGGCGCGGCCGATGCTGCGTCGCCGCATTATGTGCGATGGCAATCTGATCTGAATTCTTTCGATAGACGGGATCGGGACGGCCAGTGCGGCCTACCATGACGGACACCCGGCGCTGGTGCCGGCCTCAGGAGGAAACCGTAGCCATGGCCATCACGACCCGCATCCGCAAGAAAAAGCAGTACCGCAAAGCCGTGTTGAAGTTGCGCGCGGCGATCAAGCGCGGCGACGCGGAGGCGATCCGCATCCGCCGCGAACAACTGCAGGCCATGCCCAAGCCACGTCTGCGCTACGCGCGTGAGGCACAGGCCTAGCGTCAAAGGCTGGCGGGGCGTCGCCGGGTCAGCCCTTGGCGCGCTCGGTCAGCTTTTTCATGGCATCGGCAGGCAGCGGACCGTGGCAGCTACGCTCGCCGCCGGCCTCTCCCACCACGAGCCAGACCTTGTCCGGCGTGTCGGCGGGATGCAGCAGCCATGCTGGCCCCCGCGCCGTATTGCTGGCCGGCAGGTCTTCCAGGGTGCCGTTGTGAGGCGATTGCAGCATCGTCGCGCAATCGGTCTGCGGAATACGCGTGGCCTTGAGGAAGTCCGGATTACCGAGCACTTCGGGCAGCGCCGTATCGGAGCCGCGCAGGAACGCATCGACGTCGAAACGGCTTGCCTGCGAGCTTGCGCAGGCGGACAGCACCAGCGCCGCGGCCAGCGTGGCGCCCGGCACGACCAGGCGACGCAACGAAAGGAATGCTTGGGCGTGTGTCATGGCGCTCCTCACTGCTTCATCACATCGGCGCCCTTGGGCACCGTGAAGCGGAATGCATCGGCGGGCAGCGACGGATTCTTCTGGATCGCCGAGAAGGTCAGGATGGTCGTGTTGCCGAAGGCGTCACGCAACTCCATCGCTTCGAGGTTGCCGCCCTTGAAGCCGATGCCGATCCGCTCGAACTGCGTGTCTTTTTCCTTCGGCGTCAGTTCCAGCCATTCCACGCCATCGCGCGTGGCCCCGTTCTTCACGTCGAAATTCTTCGACAGGTCATTGCTGCCGAACAGGATGGCCGCCGGGCTCGACCCAAGCGCGCCATCGAGCTTACGCTCGGTCACCTGGTTCAGGTCCTTGTCGTAGATGTAGAGGATCTGGCCGTCGGCCTGCAGCAGTTGCTCGTATGGCTTGGTATAGCGCCACGCGAACTTGCCGGGGCGCGAGAACGCGAATGTCCCGCTCGACGTGCTGGCTACCTTGAGATCGGCGCCCTTCCCCTTCATCTGCTGCTGCGTGAATTCGCCGCGAGCCGTCTTCACGCTGGTCACGAAGGTCTGCAACTGGTCGGTTGCCGCCGCCTGCGCGACAGGCGCGGCCGCCAGCAGTGCCAGTGCGGCGCCCAGGGAAACCAGGGGAGCAAGAATGCGATATCGCATGTATCCGATTCCTTTCTTGAGTGGCTGATGCCCGGCGCTGGCCGGGATGTCGGGTTAGAGCCGGAGTCGGCGCCCTGAATTCCGCAGCGGCTTGTGAGCGGCGTAACGGTATATTAACCGTCACTTGCGAGGGGCCCGAAGCCGTGTGAAACGCGCTATGGCGCGTTTCATCCTCCTCACGCCTTAGAAGCGCTGTCAAAATGATTCTGGCGTCGTTGCGCGGCCTTGGCCGATCCACTTGTACTGTCTGCGGCCGCGCGTCTAGCCAGAACCGCTTCGCTTCATCTTGATAGCGCCTCTTACTCGTCGTGCGCGCCCGCGCCGGCCGGCACGAGGATGTCGCGGTTGCCGTTGCCCGACATGGCCGAGACCAGTCCGGCCTTTTCCATGTCCTCGAGCAAGCGCGCCGCGCGGTTGTAGCCGATGCGCAGATGGCGCTGCACCAGCGAGATCGATGCGCGGCGATTCTTGATCACCACCTCCACGGCCTGATCGTAGAGCGGATCGGCCTCGCCGCCGCCACCGCCAATCCCGGCGCCGCCGCCCAGGCTATCGCCCGCGCCATCGCCGTCGACCAGACCGCCTTCGAGAATGCCCTCGATGTAGTTGGCTTCGCCGCTTTCCTTGAGCTTTTCGACCACGCGATGCACTTCCTCATCGGATACGAACGCCCCGTGGACACGCACCGGCAAGCCTGTGCCCGGCGCGAGGTAAAGCATGTCGCCCATGCCGAGCAGTGCTTCGGCGCCCTGCTGATCCAGAATCGTGCGCGAGTCGATCTTGCTGCTCACCTGGAATGCGATGCGCGTCGGCACGTTGGCCTTGATCAGGCCGGTAATCACGTCCACTGACGGCCGCTGCGTGGCCAGCACCAGGTGCAGGCCAGCCGCGCGCGCCTTCTGGGCGATCCGGGCGATCAGTTCCTCGACCTTCTTGCCGACCACCATCATCAGGTCGGCCAGTTCGTCGATCACGATCACGATCGTCGGCAGCCTGTCGAGCGGTTCCGGCGCGTCCGGCGTCAGGCTGAACGGGTTCGGAATCTTCTCTTCCCTTGCGGCGGCTTCGTCGATCTTCTTGTTGTAGCCGGCCAGATTGCGCACGCCGAGCTTGCTCATGAGCTTGTAGCGGCGCTCCATCTCGCCGACCGCCCAGTTCAGCGCGTTGCCGGCCTGGCGCATATCGGTGACCACCGGGCAAAGCAGATGCGGAATGCCTTCGTAGACACTCATTTCGAGCATCTTCGGGTCGATCAGGATCAGGCGGACCTGATCCGCCTTGGCCTTGTAGAGCAGCGACAGGATCATTGCGTTGATACCCACCGACTTGCCCGAGCCTGTGGTACCCGCCACCATGCAGTGCGGCATCCTGGCCAGATCGGCCACCATCGGCTTGCCGGCGATGTCCTTGCCGAGCGCCATGGTCAGGTGCGACACGCTCTCGTTGTAGACCTGTGAGCCCAGGATCTCCGACAAGCGCACGGTCTGGCGCTTCGGGTTCGGAAGCTCCAGACCCATGTAGTTCTTGCCCGGAATCGTCTCGACCACCCGGATCGACACCAGCGACAGGCTACGCGCCAGATCGCGGGCCAGATTGACCACCTGGCTGCCCTTGACGCCGGTGGCCGGCTCGATTTCGTAGCGCGTGATGACGGGGCCCGGATAGGCGGCCACGACCTTGACCTCCACGCCGAAGTCCTTGAGCTTCTTTTCGATCAGGCGCGAGGTGTATTCGAGCGTTTCGGCGCTGACCGTTTCCTGATGCACAGGGATCGGGTCGAGCAGCGACAGCGGCGGCAGGTCCGAATCCTGGATATCGGCGAACAGCGGCTGCTGCTTCTCGCGCTCGACGCGCTCGTGCTTAGGCACCGCCTGCGGGCGCACGATCTGGATCGGCGGCGCCTCTTCCTGCCGGACGCGCTGCACTTCCACGGTCTCGGTGCGCTCCACCTTGGCAGCGGCGCCGATGATGCGGTCCTGCTTGTTCTCGCGGCGAGCCTTGATGCCCATGAACAGGGTTTCGACGAAGGCGCCGACGTGCTCGGCCACCGACAGCCACGAGAAATGGAAGAACAGGGACAGGCCGATCGCGAACAGCAGCAGCAACAGCAGCGTGGCGCCGGAGAAGCCGAGCGCAAGCTGCAGCCAGCCGCCCAGCAGGTCACCCAGCACGCCACCGGGCGCGCGCGGCAGGGCCGAGCGCAGCGGATACATGCGGATCGCCTCCAGGCCCATGCTGGACACCAGCGTCAGCCCGAAGCCAATCCAGCTGATGACCGTGCTGTGCTGCGGCTCCTGCACGCGCTCGGGCAGTTCGGCGGTCAGCTCGCGCCAGCCGCGCCAGCAGCGGCGGATCAGCAACACGCTCCACCAGTAGGCCGAGAATCCGAAGATGAAGAACAGGACGTCGGCCACCCAGGCGCCCACACGTCCGCCAAGGTTATGGATGTCGGCCACCTGGCTCGCATGAGACCAGCCGGGATCGGCCTTGCTGTAGCTGGCCAGCACGCAGAGAAAGCCGAGCGTGACGGCCAGCAGCAGGAACCAGCGCACCTCGCCCAGCAGCTTGCCGATACGCGATGGAAGTGCCGACGGGTCGGTCCGGGTAGTCGTGGTAGCGCGCGCCATGCGTCAGGGTCGGTTCGAGAGTACGAAGTGAACGATGGCGGCCATTTTAACCTTGGCCGGGCTATCGCCCTCATTGGAATTTGCAACAGTCGGCAAAACGCCATGCCACTTATAATGGCGGTTTCGAGTGACACCGGCGCAACCACCGTGCCGGTGCACGCGCTGCCTACAGGAACGCATCATGTCCGCAAAACACGCAAAAGTGCTGATTCTCGGGTCTGGTCCGGCCGGCTACACCGCCGCCGTCTACGCTGCCCGCGCCAACCTGAACCCGGTGCTGATCACCGGCCTGGCCCAGGGCGGCCAGCTCATGACCACGACCGACGTGGAAAACTGGCCCGCCGATCCTAACGGCGTGCAGGGCCCGGACTTGATGCAGCGCTTCCTGGCGCACGCCGAACGCTTCAACACGGAAATCATCTTCGATCACATCCATACGGCCAAGCTGACGGAAAAGCCGATCCGCCTGATCGGCGATTCGGGCGAGTACACCTGCGACGCCCTGATCATCGCCACCGGCGCGTCCGCCCAGTACCTGGGCCTGCCGTCGGAAGAAGCCTTCATGGGCCGCGGCGTCTCGGCCTGCGCCACCTGCGACGGTTTCTTTTACAAGAACCAGGAAGTGGCCGTGATCGGTGGCGGCAACACCGCCGTGGAAGAAGCGCTCTATCTGTCCCATATCGCCAGCAAGGTCACGCTGATCCACCGCCGCGACAAGTTCCGCGCCGAGCCGATCCTGGTGGACCGCCTGATGCAACGCGTGGAAGAAGGCCGGATCGCCCTGCGCTACGACAGCACGCTGGACGAAGTGCTGGGCGATGAGTCGGGCGTGACCGGCCTGCGCATCCGCGACACCAAGGACGCCGCCAAGACCGAGGATCTGAAGCTCGCCGGTGTGTTCGTGGCCATCGGCCACAAGCCGAACACCGACCTGTTCGAAGGCCAGCTCGAGATGAAGAACGGCTATATCGTGACCAAGAGCGGCCTGTCGGGCGACGCCACGGCCACCAACATCCCGGGCGTGTTCGCCGCCGGCGACGTGCAGGACCACGTCTACCGCCAGGCCATTACCAGCGCCGGCACGGGTTGCATGGCCGCGCTCGACGCGCAACGCTATGTGGAAGCGCTGAAGTAATCGCTCCCGGGTACCAGGTACTAGCGTCACCGAATCGGGCCGGTTTTTACCGGCCCGATTCCTTATTGGATTCCTTATAATCGACGCCGAGCCACCTGCCCCCTTAGAGAATCGCTCCATGTCGCACGGCGCCAAACCCACATCCAAGCCCCCCCAACGCATGGGCCTGCACGATCTGGCCACGGTGCGCGACGGCCTCAAGGCCGACGCCGAGCGCCGCGAAGCCGAGCGGCAAGCCGCCGAGGCCGCCGCCAGGCGCGCCGAGGAAGAAGCCAACGTGTTCCGCACCAGCGTCGGGCAGGTCAGCAACCTGCGCGACCGCAACCGCGTCGAGCATCCCGTGAAGAAGCCGACCCCGGAGCCGGTGCAAACCCGCCTCAACGACAAGGCCGTGCTCGAGGCATCGCTGTCCGATGAATTCGATGTCGAGAACCTGCTCGATATCGACGAGACGATGTCGTTCCGGCGCCCGGGCATCGGCGAGGACGTCATCAAGAAGCTGCGCCGCGGCGAATGGGTACCCCAGGACAAGGTCGACCTGCACGGCCTGCGCTCCGACGAGGCCCGCGAGGCGCTGGCCAACTTCCTGCGCCGATCGGTGCGCAACGGCGTGCGGTGCGTGCGCGTGATCCACGGCAAAGGCATCGGGTCGCCAGACAAGCTGCCGGTGCTCAAGGGCAAGGTACGTAGCTGGCTCGTCCAGAAGGAAGAAGTGATCGCCTTCGTCCAGGCACGCGAATCGCAGGGCGGCGCCGGCGCGCTGATGGTCCTGCTACGCCAGCCCAAGACCTGAGAACCGGATGCAATATCACCTGCCGTTCGATTTGCTGATGGGGCGACTGCCCCTGATCCTGCACGTGATGGAAGTGATCGGCGTGCTGGCGTTCGCCGTCTCCGGCGTGGTCGATGCCCGCAAGCAGCGGCTGGATGTGGTCGGCACCTTCGTCGTCGCATTCGCCACGGCATTTGGCGGCGGTACCTTGCGCGACGTGTTGCTCGACCGCCGGCCCTTCTACTGGGTGGACCACGAGTACTACGTCCTGCTGATCTTTGTGATGTCGTTGGGCGCGTCGTTCGTCCTGCGCGTGGCCAGCCGGGTGGCGTCGGACCGCACCATGCTGGTGGCCGATGCGATCGGGCTCGGATTGTTTTCGGTCACCGGCACCTCGCTGGCGCTGGTAGCGCAGATGACGCCGACCGTAGCGGTGATGATGGGCATCATTTCGGCGGTGTTCGGCGGCGTGGTGCGTGACGTGCTCTGCAACGAGGTGCCGATGATCCTGCGCGACCGCTCGCCGTATGCCACCTGTTCGTTCGTCGGCTGCTGGATCTACGTGGGGCTGACCTGGCTGCGTGCCGACCAGGAGGTGGCGCTGCTGGCCGGCGCGCTGGTCACGATGGGAATGCGGCTGGTGTCAGTGCAGTTTGGCTGGAAGCTGCCGAGCTAGCGCAAGCTCGTGGCGCGCCCCAAAACAAAAGGCCGGCATCTGCCGGCCTTTTTGCCATCTCAGTCTCGATCAGACTGCGGCTTCGTCCTGCTCGCCGGTACGAATGCGGATCACACGTTCGATCTCGGTCACGAAGATCTTGCCGTCACCGATCTTGCCGGTGTGGGCGGCCTTGACGATGGCGTCGAGCACCGTGTCGAGCTGGTTCTCGGCCACGACCACTTCGATCTTGATCTTCGGAAGGAAGTCGACCACGTACTCGGCTCCGCGATAGAGCTCGGTGTGGCCCTTCTGACGGCCAAAACCCTTGACTTCGGTCACCGTCAACCCCGTCACGCCGACGTCGGCCATTGCCTCACGCACTTCGTCGAGCTTGAACGGTTTGATGATGGCGGTAATCTGCTTCATGGCTGGCCTCTGTCTCTAAATATGTCGGAAGATGAAGGATTCTAGCCCGAAACACCACATGACGATTGCGGGCAGACCCACATTGCCCGCAATCGCACCCGATTTCTGCCGGTTCAATCCGGGATCCGCGCGAGATCCCGCATCCACACGACCGACTCGCCATCGCTCGGCGCGCGCCAGTCGCCGCGCGGGGAGAGCGAGCCGCCCGAGCCGACCTTGGGCGCGTTCGGAATACAGGAGCGCTTGAACTGGCTGGTGCGGAAGAAGCGGTCGACAAAGATACCGAGGACGCGCTTGATTTCGGGCAGTTGATAGACGTTGCGGGCCACATGAGGTCCGTTCGGCCACGTTCCACGCGCCGCGTCACCCCAGGCATGGAGCGCCAGGAATGCGACCTTCGACGGCGTGAACCCGAAGCGCAGCGTGTAGTACAGGTTGAAATCCTGCAACTCGTACGGCCCGATAATCTGTTCGGTCTTCTGCTCGGGTGCCTTGTCCTGCCCGGCCGCGGTTGCCCCGCTGGGCACCAGTTCCGGGCTGATGTCGGTGGCCAGCACCGCCAGCAGCACATCCTGGCCTCCCTCGGCCACCTGCCCGGTCTCGGCCACCCAGCGCACCAGGTGGCTGATAAGCGTCTTGGGCACGCTGGCGTTGACGTTGTAGTGCGACATGTGGTCACCCACGCCGTAGGTACACCAGCCCAGCGCCAGTTCGCTGAGATCGCCGGTGCCGATCACGATCGCATGGTTGTGATTCGCCAGCCGGAACAGATGGTTGGTGCGTTCACCGGCCTGCACGTTCTCGAACGTGACGTCGTAGACGGGCTCGCCGCGCGAATACGGATGATCCAGATCCGCGAGCATTGCCAGGCAACTCGGCCGGATATCGATCTCGCGCGCGGTGCAGCCCACCAGTTTCATCAGTTCGCGCGCCTGCTGCAGCGTGCGGTCGCTCGTGGCAAAGCCCGGCATCGTATAGGCCAGGATGTTCGAGCGGGGCAGGCCGAGCCGGTCCATCGCCTTGGCGCATACCAGCAGGGCATGCGTGGAATCGAGCCCGCCCGAGACGCCGATCACCACCTTCGAGATCTTGCTCGACGACAGCCGCTGCACCAGCGCCTGCACCTGGATGTTGTAGACCTCCATGCAGCGCTCGTCGCGCTGGCGCGGGTCCGACGGCACATACGGGAAACGCGCCACCTTGCGTTGGAGCGGCATGGCCTGCGTGGACGGCACGTCGATGTGGAACGACACGGTGTCAAAGCGTTCCACTTCCTCGCGGTGGCGACGCACCGACTGGCCAAACGACGTCTGGTGCATCCGCTCGCGCGACAGCCGCTCGAGGTCGACATCGGCGAACAGCAGGTGAGAGCTGTCGGCAAACCGCTCCGATTCGCCCAGCAGTTCACCGTTTTCATAGATCAGCGCCTGGCCATCCCAGGCCAGATCGGTCGTCGATTCGCCCTTTCCGGCGGACGTGTACAGGTACGCGGCCAGGCAGCGTGCCGACTGTTGCGACACGAGCTGATGGCGATACCCCGACTTGCCAATCACGATATTCGATGCCGACAGGTTCACGAGTACGGTGGCACCGGCCAGCGCGGCAAACGACGACGGGGGAATCGGCACCCAGACGTCCTCGCAGATCTCCGCATGGAAGCGGAAGAAAGGAATGCTCTCGATCTCGAACAGCAGATCGGCGCCGAACGGCACCTCCGTGCCAAGCAGCGAGACCAGCGGCGTGGCCGCGCAGTCAGCGGAGCTGAA
Source organism: Cupriavidus sp. HMR-1 (assembly GCF_000319775.1). Taxonomy (NCBI): domain Bacteria; kingdom Pseudomonadati; phylum Pseudomonadota; class Betaproteobacteria; order Burkholderiales; family Burkholderiaceae; genus Cupriavidus; species Cupriavidus sp. HMR-1. The sequence goes on along the minus strand of NZ_ANKP01000049.1, from coordinate 14,657 downwards.
CTGGCGTGCCTCATAGAATTCCCAGTAGTTGGGCAGATAGGTCTTGGGCACCACGCCCTGAATCTTGCCGCCCGCCACAACCACCGCGCAGTTGAACAGCTGGTGCTCCACCAGTACCGGCAGGCCGACGATCAGCGCCGCGTTGATCCCGGCCGACGCCTCCACGATCCGTTGCAGCGCCAGTTCGCATTCGCGCAGCAGCGCCCGCTGGTGAAACAGGTCATCGCACGTGTAAGCCGACAGGCCCAGTTCCGGAAACGCCACCAGCACGGCGCCGCCGTCGGCCGCCTGGCGCGCCAGCAGGATCGTCTGCTCGGCATTGAAGGCCGGATCGGCCACGCGGCACTCGGGCACGCCCACGGCCACGCGCGCGAAGCCGTGGGAATAGAGGTTGAAGAACGGGTGAGTCATGGATGGCCCAGGATTGGGGGGCTGAGGATGCCTGCATTCTACGACGCACACGCGGCGCGCGCTGCCCCGCATCCTGCGCCGCAGCATCGTTTCCGGTAGACTCGACCAGCACCTGGCCGTGGACAACCTGCCCTCCTCCGCCCTCCCCCCGCCCTCCCCAGTATTCATGAGCGAATCGCGCCTCAGCCCCAACTACCGCACGGAGATCGTGCAGGACCTTGCCGACATCGACGCCAACGACTGGGATGCGCTGCTCGCCGCGCAGGCCGAGCCCACGCCATTCCTGCGCCACGCGTTCCTGCAGGCGCTGCACGCCAGCGGCAGCGCTACGGACGACACCGGGTGGTCGCCGCGCTTCCTGGCGCTGTGGGTGCCCGACGGCAAGGAGCCGGGCCGGGACCGGCTGGCCGCGGCAATGCCGCTCTACGCCAAATCCCATTCCTACGGCGAGTACGTATTCGACTGGGCCTGGGCCGATGCCTACCGCCAGCACGGCATCCCCTACTACCCGAAATGGCTGGCCGCGATTCCGTTCACACCGGTGCGTGGCGCGCGGCTGCTGGCCGAGGATGAACTGTCACGCCGGGTGCTGCTGCGCTTCGCGCTGGCGCTGGCCCAGGAGAGCGAGCTCTCGTCGCTCCACGTGCTGTTTCCGTCGGACCATGAAGCCGACCTGATGGACGAGGCCGGGATGATGATGCGCCACGGCGTGCAGTTCCACTGGTCCAATCCGGGCTACGAGAACTTTGACGCGTTCCTGGCCACGCTATCGCAGAAGAAGCGCAAGAACATCCGCGCCGAGCGCCGTCGCGTGACGGAGGCCGGCATCACGTTCCGCCATCTGCGCGGGGCCGACATCGACGACGATGCGTGGAAGCTGTTCAACCGCTGCTATCGCCAGACCTACCGCGATCACCACTCCACGCCCTACCTGAACCTCGATTTCTTCCGCCGCATCGGCGCGGCGATGCCCGAGCACCTGCTGCTGGTGATCGCCGAGCGCGAAGGCCGCGACATCGCCAGTTCACTGCTGGTCTACGATGCCGATCCGGCGGTCAGCACGCTGTACGGCCGCTACTGGGGCGCGCTGGAACACCATCCCTGCCTGCATTTCGAGACTGCCTACTACCAGCCACTGGAGTTCTGCATCCGCGAAGGCATCGGCACGTTCGAAGGCGGCGCGCAGGGGGAACACAAGATGGCGCGCGGCTTCCTGCCCGTGGCCACGCGCTCCGCGCACTGGCTGGCGCACCCGTCGTTCGCCGACGCGGTCGAGCGCTTCCTGGAGCGGGAGCGTCAGGGGATCGATGCGTATATGGATGAGTTGAACGAGCGGAATCCGTTCGCGGGCGCGCGCGAGTAGCGAGTCGTCCCCCGGCAACAAAAAAACCCGCCAGATGGCGGGTTTCTTCGATAACGCGGCAGGCAGCGAATTACTTCGTGAAGTTCGCCACGCCGTCGCTGATTTCCTTGTGGGCTTCTTCGATGCCAGCCCAGCCTTCCACCTTGACCCACTTGCCGGCTTCGAGTGCCTTGTAGTTCTCGAAGAAGTGCTTGATCTGGTCAAGCGTATTTTGCGGCACATCCGACAGGCCCTTCATGTGGGCGGTAGCCGGGCACAGCTTGTCCATGGGGATGGCCACGAGTTTGGCGTCCACGCCCGACTCGTCGGTCATCTTCAGCATGCCCAGTGCACGGCAGCGCACAACGGCGCCGGCCAGGATCGGGAACGGGGTGATGACCAGCACATCCACCGGGTCGCCGTCGCCCGACAGCGTTTGCGGGATGAAGCCGTAGTTGGCCGGGTAGCGCATGCCGGTGCCGATGAAGCGGTCCACGAACAGCAGGCCGGTCTCCTTGTCGGCCTCGTACTTCACGGGATCGCTCTGGGCCGAGATCTCGATGATGACGTTGAAATCGTTGGGAAGGTCCTTGCCCGGGGAGACGAGGTTGAAGCTCATGAGAGTTCTCCGAATGCCTGTGTGTTGGGATGGCCGGCATTATAGCGGTTTGCTTCTTACCTCTGGCTGACATCCGGGTGCCTTGCACGCCCCGCGCGGTGCGCGATAATGCGGCATTCCCGAATTCAGCAATGGCTCCATAACGGAGCCCGTGGAGACCCCGCATGCACGCCCAGCATTTTGTCGCCAACCGCCTGATCGCCCCGGACTCCGGCCTGCGCATCAAGGTGTTCGACCCGTCCAGCGGCCAACCCTTCGCCGAGATCGCCCGCGGCAACGCCACGGACGTCAACGTGGCCGTCCACGCGGCCCGCCGGGCGTTCGACGGCGCCTGGGGCGCGATGTCCCCTGCCGACCGCGTGCGTCTGCTGAACCGCGTGGCGCTCACCTTGATAGCGCATGAGGACGAACTGGCCGCGCTGGAAGCACGCGACACCGGCAAGCCGCTGCGCCAGGCCCGTGCCGACGCACGGGCGGTGGCACGCTACTTCGAGTTCTACGCGGGCGCGGCAGACAAGCTGCATGGTCAGACGATCCCCTATCAGGCCGGCTATACCGTCCTGACCGTGCGCGAACCGCATGGCGTAACCGGCCACATCATCCCGTGGAACTACCCGCTGCAGATCTTCGGCCGCAGCGTGGGCGCGGCGCTGGCCGCCGGCAACGCGTGCGTGATCAAGCCGGCCGAGGATGCCTGCCTGTCGCTGCTGCGCGTGGCCGAACTGGCCGCCGAGGCCGGCCTGCCCGAAGGCGCCCTGAACATCGTCACCGGTTACGGCCACGAGGCGGGCGCGGCACTGGCCCGGCACCCCGGCATCAACCATATTTCGTTCACAGGATCGCCCGAAACCGGCAAGCTCGTATCCCAGCTCGCGGCCGAAAACCATGTGCCGGTGACGCTGGAACTCGGCGGCAAGTCGCCGCAAATCGTCTTTGCCGATGCCGACCTCGACGCGCTGCTGCCCGTGGTGGTCAACGGCATCGTGCAGAATGCGGGCCAGACCTGCTCGGCGGGCAGCCGCCTGCTGGTGGAACGGCCTGTCTACGAGGAGTTGCTCGACCGCGTCGCCAGCGTCTTCGAATCGCTGCGCGTGGGCCCATCGGAACTCGATCTCGAATGCGGCCCGCTGATCAGCCGCAAGCAGCAGCAGCGTGTCTGGGACTTCGTCTCCGATGCGCAGCACGCCGGCATCTCCGTGATGGCGCAGGGCCAGATCGTGGCGGAAGCGCCTGAGTCCGGCTACTACCAGGTGCCGATGCTGTTCCGCGACGTGCCGGCCACGCACCGGCTGGCGCAGGAGGAAGTCTTCGGCCCGCTGCTGGCGGCCATGCCGTTCGATACCGAGGACGAAGCCCTGCAACTGGCCAACGGCACCGCGTACGGCCTCGTGGCCGGGGTCTGGACGCGCGACGGCGGGCGGCAGTTGCGCCTGGCGCGCAAGCTGCGGGCGGGCCAGGTCTTCATCAACAACTATGGCGCCGGCGGCGGCGTCGAGCTGCCGTTCGGCGGCACCGGCCAGTCAGGCTACGGCCGCGAGAAGGGCTTCGAGGCCCTGTACGGATTCACCACTCTGAAAACCATTGCCATTCAACATGGGTAACATCAATTTCCTGTCGGTCGCGTTCGCCATCTTCTTTTTCTGGATGGCCTGGCACGTGAGAAACAAGCGCGCCACGAACCCGTCCGGCATGCCGCGCCTGCAAGTCTTCAAACGCAAATGGGGCGAGTCGCTGGGGGATCGCATCCACTGGTGCCTTTATGTCGCCCTGCCCTTCCTGCTGGCCATCATGATGGTCGGCAATGCATTGCGGGGCAAAGGCCCCTTCCACTGAGCATCCGTAGCTGGACGGTTACCAGGCGCGGCATGCACCGCGTCCGGACCACAATCACAGGAGACAAACGATGGCCAGACTGTCTGGAAAGGTAGCGGTAGTCACAGGTGGGGGTTCGGGCTTTGGCGAGGGCATCGCGCACACGTTCGCGCGCGAAGGCGCCAGCGTGATGGTGGCCGACCTGAACCTGGAAGCCGCCGAGCGTGTGGCGGCGGCCATCCGCGAGGCAGGAGGCCAGGCGCGCGCGATGCGTGCCGACGTGTCGCAGGGCGATGACGTGGCCGCGATGCGCGATGCGACGCTGGCCGCGTTCGGCGACGTCCACTGCGTGGTCAACAACGCCGGCACGACCCATCGCAACAAGCCGATCCTGGAAGTCACCGAAGCCGAGTTCGATCGCGTCTACGCGGTCAACGTCAAGAGCATCTACTGGTCCGCGCATCACTTCATCCCACATTTCCGCAAGCGCGGCGGCGGCAATTTCGTCAACGTGGCCTCCACCGCCGGCATTCGCCCCCGCCCCGGGCTGGTCTGGTACAACGGCAGCAAGGGCGCGGTCATCGTCGCCAGCAAGGCCATGGCCGCCGAGCTTGGCCCCGACAATATCCGCGTCAACTGCGTCAACCCCGTCATCGGCGCCACCGGCCTGCTCGAACAGTTCATGGGCCTGCCTGACACCCCGGAGAACCGCGCGAAGTTCCTGGCCACAATCCCGATGGGTCGCATGTCGACACCGCAGGACGTGGCCAACGCCTGCCTGTACCTGGCATCAGACGAAGCCGCGTTCATCACCGGCACCTGCATCGAAGTCGATGGAGGACGCTGCGTCTGATCCACACCCCGGATTCACATCCGATGTGAATCCGAGTCGCCCCCGATTCGTTTTTCCAACCCAGCGGTAACGTCGTATCCCAAAGCAAAACCCGAAAGAGGAGACAGCAATGACAACGACCGCAGTCAGTTCCGGCGCGCAAGACGCCGGCTTCGAGGACGCCACCTACCGCAAGGTGAGCTGGCGCCTGGTGCCCTTCCTGTTGCTCTGTTACGTGGTGGCCTATCTGGACCGCGTCAACGTGGGCTTCGCGAAGCTGCAGATGCTCAACGACCTCAAGTTCAGCGAGACGATCTACGGCCTCGGCGCGGGCATCTTCTTTATCGGCTACTTCATCTTCGAAGTGCCGAGCAACGTGATCCTGCACAAGGTGGGGGCGCGCATCTGGATCGCGCGGATCATGATCACCTGGGGCCTGATCTCGGCGGCGATGATGTTCGTCACCACGCCGATGATGTTCTACGTGCTGCGCTTTCTGCTGGGCGTGGCGGAAGCGGGTTTCTTCCCCGGCATCATCCTGTACCTGACCTACTGGTACCCGGCCAGCCGGCGCGGACGCACGACCACGTACTTCATGACGGCCATCGCGCTGTCCGGCGTGATCGGTGGCCCGCTGTCCGGGTGGCTGATGCAATCGTTCGACGGCCACAACGGCTGGTCGGGATGGCAATGGATGTTCCTGGTCGAAGGCATCCCGTCGATCCTGGTGGGCCTGTGGGTGCTGGCGTATCTCGACGACCGCATCACCCACGCCAAGTGGCTGACCGATGACGAGAAGGCGCTGCTCCAGCGGAATATCGCCAGCGAGGACCAGCACAAGGAAGACCCGCCCGTGGCCCAGGTGCTGTCGAGCCCGCGCGTGTGGCTGATGAGCGCGATCTACTTCAGCTTCGTGATGGGCCTGTATGGCGTGAGCTTCTGGCTGCCGACGATCATCAAGCAGACCGGCGTGAAGGGGGCGCTCGACGTGGGCCTGCTGACCGCGATCCCCTACGGGTGCGCGGTGATCGGGATGATCCTGTTCGCGCGCAGCGCCGACCGTCGCGGCGAGCGGCGCTGGCATATCGCGATTCCGGCGCTGGCCGGCGCGGTGGGTCTGGTGCTGTCGGTGCAATGGCACAGCGACACGACCATGGCGATGGTGGCCCTGACGATCGCCACGATTGGCATCCTGACCACGCTGCCGCTGTTCTGGAGCCTGCCGACGTCCTTCCTGGCCGGAACCGGCGCCGCCGCGGGCATCGCGCTGATCAATTCCCTCGGAAATCTGGCTGGCTTCCTGAGCCCCTACGCGGTGGGCTGGCTCAAGGACATGACGCAAAGTACCGACTCAGGCATGTACCTGCTGGCGGTCTGCATGGTGGTGGGCGCTGCGCTGACGCTGTCGGTGCCGGCGCGGATGGTGAATCAGAAGAAGGATTGAGGGATAGAAGGTTTGGGTTGAAGCGCCGCTCTCCCGTAGGACGGGAGAGCGGCGCCGGCCGAAGCGAACGGCTTACGACTCGCCCAACATCTGCGCCACCGACCCGGCCGCTGCAGCGGCCTTCTCGCCGATCAGCTGCTGCAGCGTGCGCAGCAATTCATCCTCGTTGAACGGCTTGCCCAGGTACACGTTCACGCCAATCTCCGCGGCATAGCGACGGTGCTTCTCCGCAGTGCGCGAGGTGATCATCACCAGCGGCATCTGGCTCGTGCGGCTGTCGGCGCGAACATTGCGCGTCAGGTCGAAACCGTCCATGTTCGGCATCTCGATGTCGACAAGCATCGCATCGGGCATCACCTCCTGTAGCTGACGCAGTGCGTCGACGCCGTCGCGGGCCAGCACTACCTGGTAGCCGGCGCGCGTCAGCAGCCGCTGGCTGGCCTTGCGCACGGTCAGCGAGTCGTCCACCACCATGACGGTCGGCTGTGTGATCAGACCCGCCACGGGCACCGCTTCGCCATTGCCCGCAAACTCGGCCACGGCGCCCATCGTCTCCGGCGCCCGCAGGTGTACCGGCGCGGACGGTGCCACGCTGCCGCGCTCGCGCATCCACCGCTGCGCCAGCACCACGGGGTTGTAGATCAGCACGATCTCGCCATCGCCCAGCGTGGTTGCTCCTGCAATGCCTTCCAGACGAGCCAGATGCGGGCCGATGTGCTTCACCACCACTTCGCGGTTACCGATCACTTCGTCCACGTGCACGGCCACGCGCTCGGCGCCCGAACGCACCACCACCACCGGCGAGTACTTGCGGCCCGACGCCATCGGCGCGGTTTCCTCCAGCAGCGCGCCGAAGTAGTAGAACGGCGCATCCGCGCCCGCAGGACCAAAGCGGCGGGCATTGTAGGCATCGAGCAGCGGCTTTTCGCGCAGCTGGTGCACCTGGTCGATCATGCCGCTCGGGATGGCATACAGGCGTCCGCCCAGCGAGACCAGCAGCACCTGCGTGATAGCCGTGGTCAGCGGCAGATGCACCGTGAAACTGGTGCCCCGTCCAACTTCCGTCGAGAGCGTGATACGGCCACCCAGCGCCACCGTCTCCGATCGCACCACGTCCATGCCAACGCCCCGGCCCGCGAGTTCGGACACCGCATCGGCCGTCGTAAAGCCCGGCGCGAAGATCATCTCGGTCAGGCGTGCGTCGCTGGCATCCTCGTCATGCGCCAGCAGGTGCCGCGCCACCGCCCGTTGACGAATGCGAGCAAGGTCAAGGCCGCCACCGTCGTCGAAGAACGTCAGCACGACCTCGTTGCCTTCCTGCTGCACTTCCAGCGTCAGCGCGCCCGTGGCCGACTTGCCGGCGGCACGACGCGCGTCGGCCGGCTCGATGCCATGCACCACGGCATTGCGGATCAGGTGTTCGATCGGGCCGGCCATGCGGTCCAGCACCGAGCGGTCGATTTCCACCGTGCCGCCCTTGATCAGCAGGCGCACTTCCTTGCCAGTCTCGGTCGCGGATTGCCGCGCCACGCGGTAGAGACGCTCGGCCAGCGCATCGAACTGCACCATGCGAGCCTGCATCAGCCCGCGCTGCAAGCCACGCGTGAGTCGCGCCTGCGCTGCCAGGTCGCCCGACGCGCGGTCAAAGCCGCGCTGCAGGTTCTGCTCCACGGTCGCCACGTCGTTCACCGACTCGGCCATCATCCGCGTCAGTTCCTGGAAGCGCGTGAAGCGGTCGAACTCGAGCGGGTCGAATTCCTGGTTTTGCTGCGCGTCGGCGATGCGCGATGCCATCTGCGTCTCGGCCTGGATTTCGATCTCGCGAAGCTGCATCCGCAGACGCGCGACGTTATCGTTCAGTTCACCGAGGTAGCTGCGCAGCGCCAGCAGTTCGCTATCCAGACGCGCTCGCGTCGCGCCCACTTCACCAGCATCGTTGATCAGCGTATCGAGCGCGCGGGCCTGCACCCGCACCAGCGCGCGCTGGCGATCGGCATCGGTCGGCAGGTTCGCCGGCACCGGCATCGCCTGCGGCGCGGCCGGTAGCAGATCCTGCGTAGGCTGCTGCGTCACGTCCACCGACACCACCGATGTAACCGGCACAGCCGGCACGGCGGATTCGGGCTCGGCCGCGATCAGCCCGTTGACCACATCGGCATCGTCCACCGGCAGCAGCCGGCCGCTCTGCAACGCATCAACGTGCGCGAGGATGCGGTCGTACCAGGCATAGAGGCGGCCGAATAACTCCGGCGCCATGCGCTGGCCACGCACGCTCGCTTCGAGCAGCGTTTCCATTTCGTGCGCGGCCTGACCCAGGGCCATCGCGCCAGCCATGCGCGCGCTGCCCTTCAGCGTGTGCAGCCCGCGCAGGATCAGCCCGCCGTGCTGGGTATCGGCAGGTGCGGATTCCCAGGTGCGCAACATCTTGCCGAGGTCGGGCAGACTGCCTTGTGCTTCCTCGAGGAAGATCTCCACCAGTGCCGGATCGAGTGACGAGGCGTCGGTCGACAAGTCGACCTGCGGTGCGTCAAGTACGTCAGGAGCGCCCGGCGATACGTGCGCGACGGCTGCCGACTCATGGCGCGGCGTCGGCAACGAAATCACCACCGCATCATGCACCGGCGTCTCGGCGTCGGCCGGACCGACTGTCGTCAGCGTTGGCGCCGAGACCGGCGGGAGCGATGTGATCGGCGTCAGCTTGACCGGCGGAAGGTTCGTCACCGCGTGCGGCTCGGGCAATTCCCGCAGATCGGCATCATCGGTATCTTCAGCAGGCTGCGACTGACCGAACAATCGGGCGACCGAGCCCACCTGTCCCGACACATCGGTCTCCGGCACCGCTGCGCGCGGGCGCAGCAGCGCTCGCTCGCCAAAGTCGTTCAGGTCGCGGACGACTGCGGCATCGGCATCAGGCCAGATGCCCGCGGCGAACTGGTGCAGCATGCCACGCAGCCGTTCGACGGCCTGCTCCAGCAAGCGGAAATCGCCCGGATGCATCGCGACCGGGTGCCGGCCCAGCAGCAGCAGAAGCTGCTCCAGCGCCTCGGCGATCTCGCGCACCGGCTCCAGGCCCACCGTCGACGCGCTGCCCTGCAGCGTGTGAGCCACGCGCAGCGCAAGCTCGCTCGGACAAGGATGTTCCTCGTGCTTCCACTCGGACAGATCGGTCGCGAACTGCCGCAGCAGATCGTCGGCTTCCTGCAGGTAGACGTTGTAGAGCGGCAGTCCGATCCGGACCGGGCCAATCACCTTGTAGTTGTCGTCGTCGCTGGCGAGTCCGCCGGACAGGCGGAACGGCAGCACGTTGTCCTCGGCCGGAACCTCCTCCGCAGCCGCATCTGGCTGCGCGGCCGGCAGCGTCAGCAGCGCATCGAGCGGGTCCAGCGGCGCAGTTGCCTCAACGGCAGCGTCGACGACCGCGTGGGCCGGCGCCGAGTCTGGATCGCGCACACGCTGCGCGGCGGCAACGAGTCCGGCGATATCACGTGCCGTCGACGGGTCCTGCTGCAACACCTGCGCCCATTCGCGCAGCAGATCGTGCGCCTGGTGCAGCAGCACGAGCAGTTCGGGCTGCGGCTCGCGTGCTTCGGCAATCCACAGATTCATGACCTGTTCGACGGCCCACGCGGCTTCGCCGTAGCGGCTCAGGCCAACCATGCGGCTGGAGCCCTTGAGCGTATGGAAGCCGCGACGCACGCGGCTCAGCACATCGGTATCGCGCAGTGCCTCGAGCCCGCCCTGCACGTCGGCGGCGATACTCCCGAGCACCTCTTCGGCCTCGGAGAGGAAAATCTCAAGCAGCTCGGCGTCGATCGCTTCGGCATCCACCGGCATCGGCGCGGCGGCCGGCGCCACGGTGGCTGCCGGTGCTGCAGCCGTCGCCGGCAGTGGATCGGCCAGTGCCACGATCATACGTTCGGCCGCCGAATCGCTGCCGGCTAGCCATGCATGGAGTTGCGTGGTGGCTTCGCTGGCCTGACGCCGCAGCGCCGCATCGTCGTCGATGGCGGCCTGATCGGAGACCGCCTGCAACGCACCACGCAGGCGCTGGATCTCTGGCGAGTCGGCGCCTGCCGCCACGCGGATCGCATCCATGGCCGCGCCACGCGCCACCGCCAGCACGCCCTGCGGCGCCGGATCGCGATGCTGCAAGTCCGCGTAGATGTCGTCTTCCGTGACATCGGCCTTGGCCCGTCCAAACTCCAGCAGATCGGCAAAGGCATGTACCGCGCCAAGCTCGGCGGCGATATCGGACAGCATCGCGATGCGCGACGCTTCCTCGACAGTTCCGGGCAGGACTTCCAGCCACCGCAGCACGGTCCGCACCGCTTCCAGCGCCGCCTCCGCCGCTTCGTCGATGCCATCCCGCATCGCCGCGCTGACGTACACGCGCTCGAGCGTGGCAAGCAGGGATTCGAATGCCTGTCTGGCATCGGCCAATGCTTCGCTGGCGTCAGGACGCGCCGCGTTGCGATCATACGTATCGAGCCATGATTCGCCGCTGTCGAGTTGCGCGCGCAACTGAGCGACCGCTTCCGCACGCATTGCCTGGGCACTGGCGGCCTCGACCATCCCGGCGAGCCAGGCGGGGGCCTGGGCATCGGGATCGGCCAGGCAGGCAGCCAGCGCGTCGCAGCGCTGCGCGAATTCCTGTGCCGATGCGTGACCTGACTTGCCATGCACACGCCACGGCATCGCCAGCGCCTGCGACAGGAACAGCGCCACGCCAGCACGGCCCAGCGCGTCGTTCGACGGACGGCGGCCCGCATGAGCAGCCACCGCTGTCAGGCATTGCTCCAGAGCCGGTTGAGCAAGCGGCAGCGCCGCTTCGGCGAGCGAGGCCACCGCCAGCTCCCAGCCGGCCTGATCCTCGCCTGCCGCACGCTCGATCGACCGCGCGGCCTGCTGCAGATTGCGGGTGTCGATGGCATCGAGCCAGCCGTAGTAGCGCTGGCGGAAGTCGGCACGCGCCACCACATGCGCCGGGTCGACACGATATGCCTGCAGGCTGCGAGCGATATCGGCGCGCAGCACCTGCACGGCAACTTGCACGGCGGGCGTCGCGATGTCGTCGGATTCATCGGCGGCCAGCCCGGTGCTGACCAGGAAGAAAATCGCATCGTTCAACAGCGCCTGCGGCACGCGCACCTGGCCTTGCAGGTACTGGCGCACCAGCAGGTGCGTGCGCGCGGCGAAACGCTTGGCCAGCAGATCGGACGGCAGCAGGCCATGAGCGAGGCCACGGAACACCATGGCCAGCGTATGCCAGATACCGCGATCAGGCGTGTCTGTGGCGCGGCGCGCCTCCTGCTCCTGGTTGCGCACGTCGTCGAGCGCCAGTTGCAGCGGCAGCCAGGCCTCGCGCAGCATGGACGTGTCCGGGCACGGCGCGGGCAAGCGCAGCGCGCGCAGCAAGGCAGCCTCGAAGCGCTGGCGCGCCCGGGTGACGGCCGATGCCGAAAGCGTAGGCAGCACGATACCCGGCAGCATCTGCAGCTCATCGAGCCACAGGTCCGCCGGATGCACGCGCTCTTCCTTCATCAGGTTCAACGCGGTGGCATAGGGCTGGTACAGGCGCAGCGGGTCTTCGGCATCGCCCGCCATCAGGTCGTCGACGTACTCGGCCAGCGCCTGCGCGCCGGTGCGGAACACCACGAGCGTTTCCTGGCTGGCGGGCACCGTGCCGGCGTCGATGGCCTCGAGCAGGCGGCGCAATGCCTGGCAATAGGCATCCACGCCGCGCAGCCCGACGATATGCACCGCGCCTGCGGCCTGATGCAGTTGCTGGCCGGCCAGCCGCAGCGAAGTGGTATCGCGCGCGCCCAGCGCCTCCGGCGTCTGCTGGATCTCGTCCACGTAGTGGCCGAGTTCGATGGCGGCATCGTCGAGCGCGGTACGCAGGCTTGGCGCGAGCCAGGCCAGCACCGACAGGTCGCGCTGCGGCGCGGCGGGTGCCTCCGCCGCCGGAACGGGAGCAGGCTCCGGCGTGGATGACAGTTGCGCCGCGGCCGCCTCGGCCACTTCGCTCGACAGGATGGTATTGAAAGACATGACCAGTTCCGTTGCGCCCTTGCGGGCGGCCGTCAGGCGATCTTGAACCGCGATACCGAGTTACGCAGCTCTTCGGTCAGTGCGGTCAGCTGGCGCACCGACGCGGCGGTCTGGCGCGTGCCGGCGGTGGTCTGCGCGGTCACTTGCAGGATGCCGTCGATGTGGCGGGCCACGTTGGTGGCCAGGCCCGCTTCGTGCGATGTGGTCTGCGAGATCTGTTCGATCAGCTCGGCGAGCTGGCGCGACACGCGACCGATCTCGACCAGTGCGGCACCCGCGTTATCGGACAGGCGCGCGCCCTCGACCACGCCTTGCGTGCTCTGCTCCATGGCGTGCACGGCGTCCTGGGTGTCGGTCTGAATCGTGCGGATCAGCGCGCCGATCTGCTTGGTTGCCTCGCCCGAACGCTCGGCCAGACGCTGCACCTCTTCCGCCACCACCGAGAAGCCGCGGCCGGCTTCGCCTGCGGAAGCCGCCTGGATGGCGGCGTTCAGTGCCAGCACGTTGGTCTGTTCGGTAATGTCCGAGATCAGCTCGACGATTTCACCGATCTCCTGCGACGATTCGCCCAGACGCTTGATCCGCTTGGACGTTTCCTGGATCTGCTCGCGAATGCCGTTCATGCCCGCGATCGCGTTCTGCACGGCGTGCTGGCCCTGCTCCGCCGCGGCCAGCGATGCGCGTGCCACGTTGGCCGATTCGGCCGCACCGCGTGAAACCTGCGTGATGCGGTCCGCCATCTCCACCACGGATTCGCCGGTCTGACGAATCTGGCGCGACTGCTGCTCGGTCGTGGTGGCCAGTTGCACCGAGGTTTCCTGCACCTGCGTCGAGGCGTGCTGCACGTCTCCAGCGGTCTGCTGCACGCGGCCCACCAGTTCCTTCAGTTCTTCCACCGTGTAGTTCACCGAGTCGGCGATGGCGCCAGTGATGTCCTCGGTCACGGTGGCCTGACGCGTCAAGTCACCGTCAGCAATGTCCTGCAGCTCATTCATCAGCTGCAGAATGGCCTTCTGGGTGGCGTCGTTGTTGCGCTTTTCATCGAGTCGGCGCGCTTCGGCTTCGTGCTCGCGCGCCTCGGCTTCGAGCGCCCGGACGCGCGAGTCGCGCAGGTAGAGGGCCGCGAGACCGGCCAGGCACAGCAGCGTGGCCAGCGCGGAGATAACCATCGCGCCCAGTGTCCAGGGGCGGAAGCGCACATCCTGCGCATAGGCCGACTGCAACGCCGACAACTCGCCGCGCAGGGCTTCGTTGTCGTTGAAGATCTGCTGCTGGGCGCGCTTGGCGGCGATCAGGCCAGGCAGGTTCTGCAGAATCGTCTGCGTGGTCTTCTGCACGGCGTCGAAGCGCTGCGAAAGCTGCTGCAGGTAGCTGCGCGTCTCGGCATCGTGCGCGGCGGTCAGACGCAGCGCTTCGGAGCCGTTGATCAGGCCGTCGAGTGTTTCGCGGAACGTGTTGGTGTCCTTGCCAAGCAGGAACGCGGTTTCAGGGTTGACGCCTTCGCCCGAGAGGAACTCGTTGAGGTTCTTGCCCAGACGCTGCGTCAGCATCACCAGCTGAGCGGAAGCCGCCACCTCACGTGTATTGGCACCCGACTGCAGCTTGATGGCCGCCACCTGTTCGGCGGCTTCGAGCAGTTCGGGGTTGGACGCGTTGAAGATCTGCAGCGTCTGGCCGATCGTCGTCAGAATGGCCTGCTGGGCGAGCACGTCGGCGGCGCTCTTCTCGGAACGCTTCCACGAGCCCATCGCCTTTTCCAGCAGCGGCTCGCCCGGCCCGCTCGTGGCCCGCACATGCTTCTCGTCGCTGCCGTTCTGCAGCGCCAGCATGTCGGTGGTCAACTGCTCTTTCGACTCTCGCAGCTGCTTGAACGCCTGGGCGTTACCGAGCAGCGCCACAGGCACCGCCTTACCGAGACGCTGCGAGTGCATCAGCATGTCGCCGGTCACCTCGATCTGCGCCGCGCCGTTGCTGGCCTGCCGGTTATCAAGGTACACGGAGGCGAGCAGCGCCGACAGCGACACCACCACGCCCACGGTCAGCGCGCGCTGCTGCGCCGAGAACGGCATCCGCGTCAGCCAGCCCGACATCATCTCGACAGGGGTCTGGCCAAGGCCGCCCTGCTGTCTGGCCGCGCCGGCCGCCG
>NZ_ANKP01000048.1:0-27097 GCF_000319775.1 Cupriavidus sp. HMR-1 | reverse complement strand
CGGACGCCGACGCCGCAGGGCCGTGGTGCTCAGGCATCCGGGGTCAGTTGGGACGGCGGCGGCGCCGTGACGGCGGTCACGCTCGCGCGTTCCTGGTTGCCGATGGTCCAGTCGCGCAGCAGCGCGTACGCCACTGCCAGCACGGTTGGCCCGATGAAGACGCCCAGGAAGCCGAAGGCCAGCGCGCCGCCCAGCACGCCCATCATGATCCAGATGAGCGGCAGGCCGGTGCCCTTGCTGATGAGCAGCGGCTTGATGACGTTGTCGGCCATGCCGACCACTGCGGCGCCCCAGACCACCATGAAGATCGCCCAGCCCGTCTCGCCGGTGTGATAGAGCCACAACGCGGCGGGAATCCAGGCCAGCGGCGGGCCCATCGGCACGACGGAAAGGAAGAACGTGATGAAGCCGAGAATCGCGGCGCCGGGCACGCCAGCGATCCAGAACCCGATGCCGGCCAGCACCGCTTGCACAAAAGCGGTGCCGAGCACGCCGTAGACCACGCCCTTGACCGTACTGCCGGCCAGTGACAGCAAGTGGTCGGCCCGGTCGCCGGACACACGGCGCATGCCGCCGCGTACCCAGTCCACGGCCAATTCGCCGCCGGTATAGAAGAAAAACGCCAGTACGATCGACAGCGCGAGCTGGCCGAGACCGGCTCCGATCGACAGGCCAGCGCCGAGCAGCGCGTGTCCCACCGGCGCAATCAGCTTGCGCAGGCTGGCCACGGTTTCGGAGTCGGCAGTGATGACCTTGTTCCAGGCCGATTCGATCTGCGGGCCAACGAACGGCAGGCTGCTGAGCCAGTCCGGCAGTTGCGGGATACCGTGTTCGGTATAGCGATTGACCAGCGCGGTCAGTTCGTCGATGTGCGCCGAGAAGCTGGCGCCAGCGTAGACGAACGGCCCGAGCACGATCACGGTGGCGATCAGCACGCAAATCAGCGCGGCCAGGCCGCGGCGGTTGCCGAGCCAGCGCGTCAGCACGGTATAGGGGTGCCAGGAGCTGTAGGCGAGGATCGCGCCCCACAGCAGGGCCGTGGCGAATGGCGCGAGTACGAGCAGCGAGCCGCCGATCAGGACGATCAGCGCGAATACGGCAGCCAGCTTCTCAATCAGTTGTCCGGAACTCATCTTTGGCGGGCCAGGGGCGTCCACTTTATAAGAACGCCGATAGCATAGCGGAATTCGATGAGCCGTCCGGGTTTCCCCTCGATCACTCAGTTTGCGGTGGTGTCCCGGCGCAGCAGGGCGGCTACCAGATCCGACTGGGTCACCATGCCCACGACGTGCCGGTCTCCATCGACCACGGGCACATGGTGCAGCCCGCCATCGGAGAACGCGTGCGCCAGTTCCACCATCGGCTGGTCGACATGCGCGGTCACCACCACGCGCGTCATCAGATCGCGCACGGTGCCGTTGGCACGGCGCGAGTTCGAACGATGCGCGCGGAAGAAATCGCTCTGCGTCACGATACCGAGCAGGCGGCGATTGCCGTCCACCACAGGTAGCGCCTTGATGTGGTGGCGCGCCAGCAGCGCGGCGGCATCGGCCGCGCGCTGGCCGGGGCGCACGGCCACGACGTCGCGCGACATGATGTCGCTGCAGCGCACGTCGCCGAAGCGGCGCGAGTAGGCACGCAGTTCGGCGGCCACCAGGATCGCCTCGAGATCGTCTTCCTCGATGTCCAGGAATTCACCGCGTGCAGCCAGCACTGCATCCAGGTCCGCGCGTGTGAAGCCCACGCGCCGGCTGGGCGGCACATCCTTGGTCAGGTGCTGCGAGGGCGGCTCGGGCGGCCGGTGCGGATAGCGCCGCTGCATGAGGTTATTGAACGCCAGCGCCGTCAGGAGCAGCAGCGCCGAGTTGATCGCGACCGGCGCCACCACGAAGCCGAAACCGAGCGCCTGCACGGCAGGTCCGCCAAACACGGCGGTGATCGCCACTGCGCCGCTGGGCGGGTGCACGCAGCGAAGCTGGAACATCAGTGCGATGGCCACCGCGACGGCCACGCCGGCGGCCAGCCCCGGCTCCGGAATCCAGCGCGCGCAGGCCACGCCGACCGTGGCGGCCACGAGGTTGCCGCCGATGATCGACCACGGCTGTGCCAGCGGACTGGCCGGCACGGCGAACAGCAGCACTGCCGACGCGCCCATCGGCGCCACGAACCACGGGTTGAAGCCCTGCAGGAAGTGGCGGCAGATCCATTCCGTGAGGAACAGGCCGATCAGCGCGCCGATGCAGCTCTTGATGCGCTCGCGGCGGCTCGCCGCGATGGGCATGGGGACGAAAGTGCGTAACCACGCACGTGTTCCGGCAACGGAAGTGGATAAGTCGAATGCTGCTGGCATCGAAAGCGGGGGCGGTTGGGGCGTTGGGGGCGCAACGGGGGCGTTTTTGCTGTGCGCGGGGCGCGTCGCAGCGTACCACGCTACAGGAGCGAGGCCCGCCAATATATCATGGCGTGATATATTCCGCCGGCCGGCAATCCTGCCGGAAAAGAAACCGCCCCCGCTCATGCATACGGAAGTTCACACCGTCGAAAAACGCGACTACGCCGTCAATGGCCGCCTGCCCATGCTGGCTGCCATCGCGCTAGGCATCGGTGCCATCAGCACCGGCGCCGCCTATGTGCTGGTCAATCTGATCCACTTCTTCACCAACCTGTTCTTCTTCCAGACGCTGTCGTTTGCCGATCGCTCGCCGGCTGGACACACGCTGGGCCCCTGGGTGATCGTGGTGCCTGCGATCGGCGGGTTGATCGTCGGCCTGATGGCGCGCTATGGCAGCGACAAGATCCGCGGCCACGGCATTCCAGAGGCGATCGAGGCGGTGCTGTTCGGCAAGAGCAAGATGTCGCCGAAGGTAGCGGTGCTCAAGCCGTTGTCGTCGGGCATCGTGATCGGCAGCGGCGGCCCGTTCGGGGCGGAAGGGCCGATCATCATGACCGGCGGCTCGATCGCCTCGCTGCTGGCGCAGTACCTGCACCTGACGGCGGCCGAGCGCAAGACGCTGCTCGTATCCGGTGCCTGCGCAGGCATGACGGCGATCTTCGGCACGCCCGTGGCGGCCGTCCTCCTGGCCATCGAACTGCTGCTGTTCGAACTGCGCCCGCGCAGCCTGCTGCCCGTGGCGCTGGCCTGCGCCGTGGCCGGGTTCCTGCGGCCGTTCGTGTTCGAAGCGGGGCCGCTGTTTCCGCTGCAGACCGCGCCGGCCAGCACGCTGGCGCTCGGGTCATGCGTGCTGGCGGGGCTGCTGTGCGGCGTGCTTGGCGCTGGGCTCACGCTCGCGCTGTATCGCACCGAGGATGCATTCGACCATCTGCGCCTGCACTGGATGTGGTGGCCGGCCATCGGTGGCCTGGTGGTCGGGATCGGCGGCTATTTCGAGCCGCGCGCGCTCGGCGTGGGCTACGACGTGATCGGCGACCTGCTCAACAACCGCCTGCTCGTGGAAGCGGCGGTGGCGCTGCTGGCCGTCAAGGCGGTGATCTGGATCGCCGCGCTCGGCTCGGGCACCTCGGGCGGGGTACTGGCCCCGTTGCTGATGCTTGGCGCGGGGCTTGGCGTGGTGCTGGCGCCGATGCTGCCGGGCGGATCGCCGGGCCTGTGGGCGCTGGTCTGCATGGCCGGTGTGCTTGGCAGCGTGCTCGGCGCGCCGCTGACGGCCATCGTGTTCGCCTTCGGCCTGACGCACGATAGCGAGGCGCTGTTGCCGCTGCTGCTGACGACGGCCGTGGCCTACGGCTTCTCGGTGCTGACGATGAAGCGCTCGATCATGACCGAGAAGATCGCGCGCCGCGGGCTGCATATCTATCGCGAGTACGGCGTCGATCCGCTGGAGCGCGCGCATGTGGGCGAACTGATGACGCGGGACGTGGTGTCGATCGACGCCAGCCTGCCGGTCACCGAGGCACTGCCGCGATACTTCGGTGATCATGCCGCGCATCGCGCCTATCCGGTGCTCCGGGACGGCAGGGTGATCGGTATGCTCCAGCGCGCGGCAATTGTCGCGGCACATGCCGGCGACGATGCCGGACTGACCTGTGGCGATCTGCTTGCCGATGCCGCAAATCCGAACGCCGGCCCGGCCGTGCTGTTGCCCGCACAGACCGGTCGCGCCGCCGCCGGACGTATGGCCGAACTCAGCGTGGCCAGGCTGCCAGTGGTCGAGGACGAGACCACGATGCGGCTGGTGGGCATTGTGTCGCTGCGCGACCTGATGGCGCCCAGCAGCCACGTGCTGCACGAGGAAACCCAGCGTGAGCGGTTGCGCGGGATGGCGATAAAGGCGCTTGGCCGCACCGTGTAGCAGGGGTCGGCTGTTCCGCTGGCATTTTGTGCACAGTTGCTTCGCATATCGGCTACGAAGGATAGCAATCTGGTCAGTTTGTTAGCTGTTTTTTGACGTGCGAGGGCACCAGAATTCACTCACCGAACACGAGAGTGAAATCAAGGAGCCCCCACCGTGACAGACTGCCCGACCATCCTCCTGGTAGCCCCCACCTTCTACGACGTTTCCTACAGCATCAATCCCTGGATGGACCCCGGGGCGTGGGCACGCGACCCGCGTGGCATGCATCGGCACGCGATGGCGTCGTTCGACGCCCTGCGGGAAGCGCTCGGCACGGCCGGATTTCAGGTTGAAGTCATGGAAGGCGCGCCGGGTCAACCCGACATGGTGTTCCCGGCCAACGCGGCTGTCGTGCTCGATGGCAAGGCCGTGCTGGCGCGCTTTCGCTATCCGCAGCGGCGTGGCGAGGAGGCGCCGTTCGCCGCGATATTCGAAGACCTGCGCGCGCGCGGCCTGATCGACAGCGTCGAGACGCTGCCCGAGGGTTGCTATCAGGAAGGCGCGGGCGACTGCATCTGGGATGCGTCGCGTGGCCACTTCTGGGCCGGCTTCGGACCGCGTTCCTCCCGTGAAGCCGCCGATGCGATGGCGCGCCACTTCGGTCAGGAAGTCGTGGCGCTGGAGCTTGCCACCGAACAGAGCTATCACCTCGACGTCTGCTTCTGCCCCCTGGCCGGCGGCGAAGTCCTGTACTACCCACCCGCCTTCAGTCCTGCCGCGCTGCGCGAGATTCGCGCGCGCGTTCCGGCCGCGCAGCGCATCGAGGCCACCGAGGACGACCTGCGGCATTTCAGCGTGAACGCGGTCAATCGCGGCGACACCGTCGTGATGACGCGCACCACGCCGCATCTGCGTACCGAGCTGGGCAGTCGCGGCTATCGGGTGCTCGAGGTGGATCTGTCGCCGTACATGATGTCGGGCGGTGGTGCGTATTGCATGACGTTGCGTCTGGACCGCGTCAGCACGTCCGTGCGGCGTGCGGTCGCGGCATGAAAGGAGTCGAGCATGAAGCACGCACTGAAAGAAACCGGGATGACGCGATTCCTGGATGCCGGTGACGTTGCGGCGCTGGTGCGGCGCATCGGTGTCCCGGTGGCCATCATGCAGATGGCGGACTGTGTGCGGCAGGATTTCCTGCGCTGGGATGCGTTCGAGAAGTCGGCACGGCTGGCCAGCCATTCATCGGTGGGCGTGATAGAGCTGATGCCTGTCAGCGATGGCGTCCAGTTCGCGTTCAAGTACGTCAACGGACATCCGCGCAACGCGCGACACGCGCTGCCAACGGTGATGGCGTGCGGCATGCTGGCCGAAGTGGAGACCGGATTCCCGTTGCTGCTGGCCGATCTCACGCTGGCCACGGCCTTGCGCACCGCGGCGACATCGGTGCTCGCCGCGCGCGCCATGGCGCGGCCCGGCGTGCGGACCATGGCGTTGATCGGCAACGGCGCCCAGGCCGAATTCCAGTCGCTGGCCTTCCATGCAGGCCTCGGTATCGAGACGGTACGCGCCTTCGACATCGACTCGCATGCCACCGCACGGCTGATGCGCAACCTCGCGGCTGTGCCGGGGCTGAGCATCGTGCCGACACGTTCGGTGCGAGAGGCGCTCGACGGTGCCGATATCGTCACCACGGTAACGGCGGACAAGACCCGCGCAACGATCCTGACACCGGACATGATCCGGCCGGGGATGCATCTCAACGCCGTGGGGGGGGATTGCCCGGGCAAAACCGAGCTGCACGTCGACATCCTGCATCGCGCGCGGATCATGGTGGAGTACGCGCCGCAGTCGCGCATCGAAGGAGAGATCCAGCAGTGGCCGGAGGCACCGGTCAGTGAGCTGTGGCAAGTGTTGTCGGGCGCGGTGCCGGGGCGTGCCAGTGCGGATGACGTGACGATCTTCGATTCTGTCGGTTTCGCGCTGGAAGACTACTCGGCGCTTCGCTGGCTCCATGCGGCGGCCATCGCGCATCACGCGGGCCAGTTCATCGAGCTTGTGGCCTTGCCGCCAGATCCGCGCGATCTCTACGGATGGATGATGAAGCCGGATATCGCCATACCCGGTGCGATGAGCGATGTTCCCGGGAAGGCCGTCGCCCTGGCGTGAGGCATCGCCAACGCCAGGCGCATGCCGTGACAATTGGCGCGCCCAATGGCACAACGGCCCGGACTTGCGTCCGGGCCGTTGTCGTATCGGGAATCAGGCGGGTCAGGCGCCCACGCGCCCCATCATCAGTTGGGCGCGCAGAAATCCCTTGATCTCTTCCAGCGACGGTGTCTTGAGGAACACCATGATGCCCCATTGCTGGAGCGCGTCAGCCACGCCGTCGTAGGCCTGGCGGTTCGTGATTACCGCGAAGACCACGTGCTGGCGCGAGAAGAAATTCTGCAGCTTCTCGATCGTCGCCGATTGCGCGTCATTGAGTTCTTCAACGTAGTAAAGCACCACGCGCGGACGTGAATCGACCGATGTGATCACCGTGTCCACCACGTCTTCGAGCACCTGGCTTTTGAGCGGCAACGACCATTTGCCAAGCTGCGCGCTGATGCGTTGCGCTTCCACATGGTTCGGATGGAAGACCAGCAGATCGAGGTCGTGCTCCATTGCCGCGTCGGGCACGGACCGGCTGGCGAGCAAGCGGTGCACCGTTTCCTTGTGGATACGGCGGTGGCCGCCGTTGGTTTTCCAGGCGCCAAGCTCACCCCGTTCGACCATCTTCTGGACGGTGCCCAACGAGACGTTCAGGAGTTTTGCTGCGGTGCGCGTGCTGTAGTATGGCTTTTCAGCCAGTTCTGGATCCAGTTTCATCCAATCACCCGTAGTATCGATCAGCAGCTCGGCGCGCAACGCGCACGCCGTGGCGCCTTCGGACACGCCACGCCGGTTAAATACCGGGCTGTCGAATTTTTACTGACCCTGATGCGTGCGACCCGCTCCCCGGCTGGTCTTTGTTGCTTTTGCATTTGCTACGTGACATGACAACGGCTACAGGATGCCGTGCACGTTTTCGGTGCCTGCAGTCTTGTGCTGCCTGGTACCTGTCTACACCATCAAATCGCATCTCTGCGAAAACGTCACTAGTATGGCCCCTTGATACGCACTCGTCACAGCCAGAGTCATGACTGACGTCACACTTTTGTCGTTTAACGTACGCTGCGCGGATCGCGTGGACAGGTGAGTGCAAAGATCATGTTGCGATATGTATCAGACGTTCTTCACATGACGATTGCAGAGACTCCCCGCGTGGTCGCCAGTTCCCATCAAAACGGCATTTTGTAAGTTGCCACATTCTCATGACGAAAGTCCGTACTTGCGGACCTTGTCGAAAAGAGTGGTCTTGGCAATGCCGAGCGACTCGCCGGCGCGTGTCAGATTTCCATCATGGCGGCGCAGCGCGTCTGCTATCAGTGCACGTTCGAACTGTTCTACCGCCTGCGCCAGCGGCAAGGCCGCGGGTGGCGCCATATCGTGTCCGCCTTCTCCTGGCCGGCATCCCAGCCCCAGCACGTGGCGCTCGGCCAGGTTGCGCAACTCGCGCACGTTGCCGGGCCACGGGTAGGCCATCAATCCGGCCATCTCGGCTGGCGTGGGCGGTATCGCCTCGCGTTCGAATCGCAGCGCGGCCTGCGCGACGAAGTGCTCGAACAGCAGCGGGATGTCTTCCCGGCGCTCTCGCAACGGCGGAAGCTCAAGCGTGACGACATTGAGACGGTAATAGAGATCGGCGCGGAACTGGCCCAATTCGGCCGCCGCGCGTAGATCGGCCTTGGTGGCCGCCACCACGCGCGTGTTGACCTGCACCGCTTGATTCGAGCCCAGCCGCTCCACCACACGCTCCTGCAACACGCGCAGCAGCTTGATCTGCATCTGCATCGGCATGCTCTCGATTTCGTCGAGAAACAGCGTGCCGCCTTCAGCGTGTTCGATCTTGCCGATGCGGCGTTTGGCCGCACCCGTGAACGCGCCGGCCTCATGGCCGAAGATCTCGGATTCGAACAGTTGCTCGGGCAGCCCGCCGCAATTGATCGGCACGAAATGCCGCGCCCGCCGCGCGCTGGCTTCGTGCAGGCAGCGTGCCACCAGTTCCTTGCCGGTGCCGGTCTCACCATGAATCAGCACGCTCGCGGTCGTGTTGCCGAGGCCGGTGATCATCTGGCGCAGGCGCTCGATGGCGGGCGAATGACCGATCAGGCGCGCGGAGAGCGATTCCTGCCCCGCCAGCCGGGCTCGCAGGTCTGCCACCTCGAGTGCCAGGCGACGCTTCTCCAGCGCGCGCCGGCAAGTGGCCACGAGCCGTTCGGGCGAGAACGGCTTCTCGATGAAATCGTAGGCGCCCTGTTTCATGGCCTGCACGGCCAGCGTGATATCGCCATGGCCGGTGATCATGATGACGGGCAGCGCGGCATCGCGCGACGCGAGTTCGCGCAGCAGCGCCATGCCGTCCGATCCCGGCAGGTTGATATCGCTGACGACAATGCCCGCGTAGCCGGTATCGACCTCACGCAGCGCGGCTTCGGCGCTGCCTACCGCGCGTGTGGCAATGCCTTCGAGGCGCAGCGCCTGTTCGCAGCCGAGCCGCACGTCGGCGTCGTCCTCGACAATGAGCACGGTCAGCACGGGGCTCGTTGCCTCGGCGTTCAGGGGCGCTTCGATCGGGTTAGCGGACATGGCGAAGTGTCTCGCGCGCCTGCGGCAGTGCCAGCGTGAAGCAGGCGCCGCCATCGGGGTGATTGATCGCGCTCAGGTTGCCGCCGTTCTCGTTGAGGATGCCGGCGGACAGGGTGAGTCCAAGGCCGAGCCCTTCGCCCGCGGGTTTGGTGGTGAAGAACGGTTCGAACAGCTTCGCGAACGCGGCTTCGGAGAGGCCCGGGCCGTTGTCCCGCACCGTCAGATGCACCATGCCACCGTTTTCGCCGGTCTCGTAGGCGTGCAACGACAGCAGGGGATCGGGGCGATCGCGCAGCGCGTCGAGCGCATTGCCGATCAGGTTGACCAGCACCTGTTCGAGGCGGTTCGGATCGCAGGCCACGGCCAGGTGCGGGTCGATCTGGCGCTCGATGCGCGGCGCCACGGCCGTCACACGCGTTTCCAGCAGGAACAGCGCGTTTTCGACCGCGTCGCCCAGATGCGCCACGCTGCGCTGGCTTGCCGACGGATTGCGGGCGAACGACTTGAGCGCGCCCGTGATGCGACCCATCCGCTCCACCAGTCCGACGATCTTGTCCAGGTTGTGCTGCACTGTCTCGTAGTCGCCGCGCTCCAGGAACTTGCCCGTGTTGCCGGACAGTGTGCGCAGCGCGGTCAAAGGCTGGTTCAGTTCGTGCGCGATGCCGGCCGACATCTGGCCTACAGCGGCGAGCTTGCCCGCCTGCATCAGGCCGTCCTGGGCCTGTCGCAACACCGTCTCGGTGCGGATCCGTTCGGCCACTTCGGCGTGAAGCTGCTGGTTGCTGGCGGACAGATCGGCGGTGCGCTCGGCCACCTTGCGCTCGAGTTCGCTGTTGGCCGCTTCCAGCGCGGCGCGCGCGGCCAGTCGCTCGCTGATGATGCGCCGCCGCACGTTCCATGCAGCGGCAAGCAGCAGCACGAAGGCCGCCAGCACGCCGGCCAGCGCGGCACTGTTGAGCGCGGCCACGCGTGCCTGGGAGGTGTTGGTGAGCAGGGTGAGATTCCAGTCCGTGCCCGCCAGCGCCAGATGCTGGGCCAGCATTGGCGGGCCCTGGCGCAGACGCATCAGCGCGTCGCCGCCCTCGGCCGGGCCGCTGCCGAGCGCGCGGACTTTGGACAGTTCCAGTTGCGGCAACGGCGCGCGGTTGTACTGCAGGCTGCGGTCCAGCTTCGCGCGTTGGTCGGCGGAGAGCGGCCGCAAGGCGGCCAGCTTCCATGACGGGTCGGAGGCCAGGATCACCACGCCATTCTCGTCGGCCAGCAGCATCTGGCTGTCGTTGCCCTGCCAGCGGTTCTCCAGCGGTTCGAGGCCGATCTTGACCACGGCCACGCCCTGAGGCCGGTCACGGTCGCCGAGCGGCGCGGACAGGTAGTAGCCGGATTCGCTGCGCGTGGTGCCCACGCCGTAGAAGCGCCCGAGCTGGCCGTCGATGGCCGTGCGGAAATAGGGGCGGAAGCTCAGGTCTTCGCCCAGGTAGCTGTCGGGGCGCTGGTAGTTGCTCGTTGCCAGCACCTTGCCGTGGGCGTCGAGCACATAGACCACGCGCGTGCCGGCGCGGATGTTCAGCGATGCCAGATAGGCATTGGCCTGCGCCACGCGTGCGGGATCGCCCGGCTCGCGCAGCAGCCCGTCGATCCGCGCGTCCAGCGACAGCAGGCTCGGCACGTAGTCGTAGCGCGCCAATTCGCTTTCCAGCGCCTGGGCGTAGAGCCGCAGCTGCACCTGGCCGCGCTCGGCCTGGCGGGCCAGCGCGGTGTCGTACGTATAGCGATAGCCGAGCCACCCGGCCAGCGTGACCAGGGCGGCCAGCGCGAGCAGGGCGACGAACGGCGCGACGCGACGCCATGGCGAGGGCATACCGCCGCCCTCGGACTGGCCGGGAACGGGGATGGATTCAAGGGGGGCAATCATGCGGAATCGGTGATACGGGCGCCAATGAGTGCTGTATGAGGCATTTATCGAATGCTTTCACGCATTCGGGTGATGCGAGCCATCGGCAAGGCGACGTTTTACCACACCCGGCGTTACAGCCGCCAAAAAGCAAAAAGGCCCGGTTACCTGATCGGCAACCGGGCCCTGGCACGCCTGGGAGCAATAACCTACTTGCTCGCCAGGACCTGAGCGGGTGTCAGGCCGGCATTGCTGTCCTCGGAGGTGTCTGCCTCCTCGGAGAGTTCCGGCGCGCCGATCGCGCCTTCGCTTTTGGCGACGACGGTCGTGGCAATGGCATTGCCAAGCACATTGGTCACGGTCCGGCCCATATCGAGGATATGGTCGATACCGAGGACGAGCAGGATGCCGGCTTCGGGCAGGCCGAACATCGGCAGAACGGCGGCTACCACCACCAGCGAGGCGCGCGGCACGCCGGCGATGCCCTTGCTGGTGACCAGCAGCACCAGCAGCATGGTGATCTGCTGGGTCAGCGAAAGCTGGATCCCATACACCTGCGCCACGAACAGGGCGGCAAAGGAGGTGTACATGATCGAGCCGTCAAGGTTGAACGAGTAGCCCAGCGGCAGCACGAAGTTCGTGATGCGCGGCTTGACGCCGAAGCGCGTGAGCTGGTCGATCACCTTCGGGTAGGCCGATTCGCTGCTGGCCGTGGCGAAGCCGATCATCAGCGGCGCGCGCAGCGTGCGCATCAGGCGGAAGACGTCACGACCCAGGAAGAAGTAGCCACCCGCGATCAGTGCCAGCCACAGCAGCGCCAGCGCCGCGTACACGCTGCCCAGCAGCTTGGCGTAGACCACCAGCACGCCCAGGCCCTGTGCCGAGATCACGGCGGAGACGGCGCCGAACACGCCCAGCGGCGCGAAGGCCATCACGTAGTTGGTGACCTTGAGCATGATGTGGCCCAGGCCATCGATACCGGCCAGCACGGGCTTGCCCACGCCGTCCTTGAGGGTACCCAGCGCGAAGCCGAAGAACAGCGAGAACACCACGATCTGCAGCACTTCGTTGGTGGCCATCGCTTCCACGAAGCTCTTCGGGAACATGTGGGCGATGAAGTCGCGCAGGTTCAGCGCGCCGGTCTTCAGGTTCGACGCGGCGTCGGCGGCCGGCAGCGGCAGGTTCATGCCGTGGCCCGGGGCCAGCAGGTTGGCCATCAGCAGGCCCAGCAGCAGCGACGTGATCGACGCGGCCATGAACCAGGCCATCGCCTTCAGGCCGATGCGGCCGACGGTCTTGCCGTCGCCCATGCTGGCAATGCCGGAAACCAGTGTGGCGAACACCAGCGGGCCGATGATCATCTTGATCATCCGCAGGAACACGTCGGTCAGGATCGACAGGTGATCGGCGATCGACTTCGCGGTTGCGGCGTCCGGCGACATGTTGTGCACGGCAGCGCCGACGAGCACGCCTAGCAGCATCGCGACGAAGATCAGGGTTGGCAGTCGTTTTGTCATCGTGGGTACATCCTCCTTTGTACTGTGGCGGCCCCCGCGTGTTTCCTCTTGGGGATGGCGCGGCCGCGCTTGTGTGCCCTACGGCGGCGCCTAAATCGCACGAGCCGTGCCAGCCCGGTTGCATCTGGATACAGATGTAAGTGGATGAATACAAAGGGATTTTCTGAGTGATGCGTACGCGCCGTTCGGAAATCCGGATGCGGAAGCAAAAACGCCGTTCGGATTTCCGAACGGCGTAAGGGGAGGGGAGGTGCCGAGAGTGCCGTGGAGGGCACCCGGGCGAGACGCAGGCTCGTCAGGCGTCCGCGTTCTCGCAGATCTCCAGGAAAATCTCTATCGGCATGGGGCGACCGATAGCGTAGCCCTGTGCGTAGTCGACGCCAATCGCGCGCAGCACGCGCAGCGTGGTTTCGTCCTCGACCCATTCGGCCACCGTGCGCACGCCGAGCCGGTGGCCGATGTCGTTGATCGAGCTGACGATCTCGCGATCCACCACGTTGTCGGCCAGGTTGCGGATGAAGCTGCCGTCGATCTTCAGGTAGTCCACCGGGAACTGCTTCAGGTACGCGAACGACGACAGCCCCGAGCCGAAGTCGTCCAGCGCCACGGTGCAGCCCGCGTGGCGCATCTCCTTCAGCAGGCGGCTGGCGGCGGTCATGTTGTGGATCAGCGCGGTTTCGGTGATCTCCAGCACCAGGCGCGCTGCGGGCAGCATCGAATCTTCCAGCGTGCTGTGCAGGAATGGCAGCAGGAACGGTTCACCGAGCGAGTTGGCGGACAGGTTGATCGACACCACCAGATCCGGCACCCGCGCCAGCCGTTCGCCGAACTGGTGGAGCACGTTGCGGATCACCCAGCGGTCGACATGGCCCATCAGGTCGTAACGTTCGGCCGCGGGGATGAACGCGCCGGGCATGATCAGCGTGCCCTGTTCGTCGACCATCCGCACCAGCACTTCCACGTGGCGCGCGTGCTCGGTCTCGGGCTGCAGCGGTTGGATTTCCTGCACGTACAGGCGGAAGCGGTTGGCCTCCAGCGCCGAGTGGATGCCCGCCGCCACCTCGAGTTCGCGATGGTGGCGCCTGGCATCGCTTTCGTCGCGGCGGTAGACCGACACGCGGTTGCGGCCGGCTGCCTTGGCGGCGTAGCAGGCCACGTCGGCACGGCTCATCAGTTCGCTGACCGGTGGCGCGTCGGCGTCGATCGCGGCAATGCCGATGCTGGCGCCCACGTCATAGACGCGCCCTTCCCACGGAAAGCGGCGCTCGCGGATCGCGTTGATGACCTTCTGGCAGACCTGCTCGGCGTGGTCGATGCTGCAATCCTTGAGCAGCAACGCGAACTCGTCGCCCCCCAGGCGCGCCAGCAGGTCGTCGGGGCGCACATGGTGGCGGATCACGTAGCCAAGCTCGCGCAGCAGCACGTCGCCGGCCCCGTGGCCGGCTGTGTCGTTGACGATCTTGAAGCGGTCCAGATCGATGAAGCAGAGCGCGGTGCGGTGTCCATGCAAGCGCGCCTGCTCGCACGCCTCGCGCAGGCGCTTTTCGAACCAGGCCCGGTTGGGCAGCCCGGTCAGGGCGTCGTGGGTGGCCGAGTGGGCCAGTTCGCGCTGCATCGCCCGTGACGAGGTGATGTCCTGGAACACGAGCACCGCGCCAAGCACGCCGCCATCGTTGGTCAGCACCGGCGCGGCGGAGTCCTGCACGTCGTGCCGCTCGCCGGTCAGGCTCTGCAGCACCGCGCCTTCCTGCAGGTAGGCGGGGCGCAGCGTTTCCAGACATTGCTCGACCGGGCTCGGGATCGTGAGTCCGGTGATCTCGTCGACGATGCGGAACACCTGATCGAGCGGCTGGCCCATCGCGGCATCCAGACTCCAGCCCGTAAGCTGTTCGGCGATCGGGTTCATGAACGTGACGCGCATCACGCGGTCCGTGCAGATCACGGCGTCGCCGATCGAGCGCAGCGTGATCTGCAGCCGTTCCTTTTCCTCGAACAGCGCGCGTGTCAGCGTGCGTTGCTCAGTGATGTCCCAGTTCGTGCCGACCAGCGAGTGGGCGGTGCCGTCCTCGTGGCGCGAGATCATGGCCATGGCGCGCACATGCCGGGTCTCGCCGGCAGGGCGAACGATGCGGTATTCGGTATCGAACCGGCGCGCGCCGCGGATGGCCTGGCGCATCTCCGAACTGACGCGGCTGACATCCTCGGGATGGATCTTCGCGATCCACTCGGCCAGCGAAGGCGGCCCGAGTTCCATATCCGTGCCGTGCAGCGCATACATGCGTGCGTCCCACGTGATGGCCGCCGTGTTGAAGTCCCATTCCCAGATGCCTACGCCACCGGCCTCGACGGCGAGCTGTGTGCGGCGGGTCTGTGCCTCGAGCTGTTCCTGGGCCAGCTTGCGCGTGTGAATGTCCTCGATCTGGGCGATGAAATGCCGGGGCTCGCCCGAGTGCTCGTCGCGCACCAGGGAGACCGCCAGCAGCGCCCACAGGTAGTGGCCCTGCTTATGCCGGTAACGTTTCTCGAGCCGGTATGCGTCGATCTCGCCCGCCAGCAGCCGGTCGAGTTGGCTCAGGTCGGCGGCGAGATCCTCGGGGTGGGTCATGACCTGGAACGGCAGGTCGCGCAGTTCCTCGGCGCTGTAGCCGAGCAGATCCACCATCGCCCGATTGACCAGTTGCCACTTGCCATCGAGGCCGACCAATGCCATGCCGATGGCCGAATGTTCGAGCGCCTGCCGGAAGCGGCGTTCGCTACTGCGCAGCTCGGCCCGGCCATTGCGGTTCTGCTCGGTCATGAACGCGATGCAGATCGGGAAGACCAGGATCAGCGCGCCTGAAAGCGGCGTGGTACGCGAGACCAGGAACTGCATGCCGCCCAGATGCGCGATGCTCTCCAGAGCCAGCGCCGAGACCAGCGTCAGCAGCGCCGTGGCGAACGGATTGCTGGCCAGTGCCACGATGACCAACGGCAGGGACATCACGACGAACGGCTCGTGGCCGGCCAGGATCGCGCCCGTGCCGATCGCCATGCACAGCACGAACAGTGCAATCAGGCGCAGCAGCATCGGGCGGCGCAGCGCGGCCTGCACGCGCTCGCGCGAGATCGACACCATGAGTGGCAGCAGCATCACCATGCCGATGGCGCCGGCGTTCCACCACGCCCACCACACGCGCGGAAACTGGGTGCCGTATGCGGTGGCCAGCACGGCGGCGCCGGGCACGCCGCTGATGGCCGGCCCGAGCGTGGCCGCCACGCCGAGCTTGAGCGCGAAGGTGGCCAGCGGTCCGGTGCGTGCGAGGGTGCCACTGCTGGACATCAGCCGCAGCAGCATGGCCATCCCGCCAATCTCGAGCAGGTTCGCCCCGGCCAGCAGCAGCGCCACGCCAGCAGTGTGGTGGGCCAGCAGGTTGGCGACGACGTCTGCTGCCAGCATCGACGCGAGCAGTGCCGGCGCCTCCTGTCGGGGGCGGTGCAGCAGAAGGCCCAGCCCGAAGGCGTTGCCCATCCACAGCATGGCGCCGGTGCCGGGCTGCCGGCCCAGCCAGATCCCCGCTGTCGCCAGCGCGAAGTAGCCCACGGCGGCCAGCAGCAGGCCCCAGCGGGCAGCCGGCACAGGTATCGGGAGGGTGGAACGGGTCGCGACCGTCTCAGGCGTCATCTTTCTCGCTATCCGGGGGCGCAGGCGCCGGGCGTTGCCGGTGTGGGTGCGATGGTCGGACCCTGCCCAGCGTATGGCGCACTTTATTCCCGCCGGGTGGAATCCAAGCGGCAATAAAGAGGGATTGCCGAGGCTTTGTTAGGGGTGGCGTTCGCGGCAGAAGTTTGGTATGGGCGCGAATTGCGGCGATTACCTCATGCGTAATCGCGCCGCTTCGGGCGGGCGACGATCATGCAGACATACCGCATCACAACCCGCAGACATCAAGGAGCGCAACATGACCGAAATCGCCGCCAACGTCGCCAACGTCGCCCTGACCGATCTGGCCGACCGCTATCTCGCCGCCTGGAACGAAACCGACGCAGCCCGTCGCCGCGACCTGATTGGCCGCGCCTGGACCGAGTCGGCGGTCTACGTCGACCCGCTGATGCGTGGCGAGGGCCACGCGGGCATCGACGCGATGATCGCCGGTGTGCAAGCCCGTTTCCCCGGCTTCCAGTTCCGCCGCGTCACGCCCGTGGATGCGCATGGCGAGCACATGCGCTTCACCTGGGAGCTGGGCCCAGCCGGCGAAGCCGCGCTGGTGGTCGGCACCGACTTCGCGACGGTTTCGGCCGATGGGCGGCTAAATGGCATGACCGGCTTCATCGACCGGGCGCCGGCCGGGCTGGCCGGGTGAGCGGGCGGGGTAAGCGGGCCGGGTAAGCGGGCGGGGTGAGCAGACCTTCCCGCTGACGCGCTCCCCTTTCCCATCTTTTCCATCATTGGAAGAGGGGAGCAACTTCCCCCCACTCGCCACCATCCCGGTTCGTCTGTACCATCCCGCACGGAACATCCGGCACGCAGCCGCTCCAATCAGCCCGGCGGCTTCAGAGGGGGGGGACCGATGGACGTCAAACGTTTCTACCGGATTGCCAGTTCAGCGGCGGTCGCATTTATCGTGTTCGTGGTGATCGCGGTGGGCAGCACGTACTGGTGGGGCGGGCGCAAGCTCGTGCGCAAGATCGACGTGTCCGTGCAGCCGGTGGCCTTCCCGACGGATACCGGGGCGGTCGACCACGGCAAGTATCTCTACGAATCGCGCGGATGCATGGATTGCCACGGTGCCAACGGCGCGGGCAAACAGGTGTTTGACGAAGCCAATGGCCTGCGCGTGCGTGCCCCCGACATCACGCGAGGCAACCCCGACATCGAGAAGTATCAGCCACGTGACTGGGATCTGGCGATCCGTCATGGCGTGGCGCCTTCCGGGCGTCCGCTGCTGATCATGCCGAGCGAGGACTACAACCGGCTTTCCGATAACGACTTCGGGGCGCTCGTTGCCTACGTCCGCAGCCTTCCTGCCGGGGGCGGCCAGCCGGCCGAGATCCATCTGCCGTGGTTCATCCAGGGCCTGTACGGCGCAGGGGTGGTCAAGGATGCGGCCGAGAAGATCGACCACAGCCTGCCGCCGTCGCCACCGATCGCGGCTGCCTTGAATGCGCAGTACGGCGCCTACGTCGCCAATTCCTGCAAGGGATGCCACGGCGCCACGCTGCGTGGCGGCAACATTCCCGGGGCGCCGCCCGACTGGCCGGCCGCCGCCGACCTGCGCCCGTCCGGCGCGATGAAGACGTATCCGCAGGCGGAACAGTTCGTCGCCATGATGCGCAGCGGCAAACGGCCCGATGGCAGCGAGGTGAGCCGCGTGATGCCGTTCGGCGCGTTCGCGAAGATGAACGATACCGATCTCAATGCGCTGTATCTGTTCCTCGCCGGGAAATAATCCCTCTTTCGGTGCGCGCTGCCCGATGTGAGCGGCGCTGCGCAAGTTTTTTCCGTTTGCACTATGCTCCTCGGGTCTGCCGGCCTGGCCAGCCCCCGTGTCGCCAGGCCCGGCGGTAGATCGAACAACCGACTGGGCAATGCACCCAAGGAGTTTCCCCCGATGACTTCCCTCACCATCAACGGCAAGACCGTGGAGGTGGACGCCGATCCGTCCACGCCGCTGCTGTGGGCCCTGCGCGATAACCTCGGCATGACCGGCACCAAGTTCGGCTGCGGCATGGCCTCGTGCGGTGCCTGCACGGTCCATATCAACGGCACGGCCACGCGTAGCTGCGTGATGCCGATTTCCGGCACCGCCGGCAGCAAGATCACGACGATCGAGGCGATGGGCGACGACAAGGTCGGCCGCGCCGTGCTGGCCGCCTGGCTCAAGCACGACGTCGCGCAATGCGGCTACTGCCAGAACGGCCAGGTCATGAGCGCGGTGGGTCTGCTGCGCAGCAAGCCACGGCCGACTGACGCCGACATCGACCAGGCCATGGCCGGCAACGTCTGCCGCTGTGGCACCTATCAACGGATTCGCGCGGCCATCAAGGACGCAGCGCACGCCATCGCCTGAGGAGCCAACATGCGAATTCGTGGGATTGAAGCACTGGCCGGCGGCAGCGGCGAAGCAGTGAAAACTGGCGATGCCGTGGCGCCGCTGACGCGCCGTGGCTTCCTCAAACTGACCGGCATGGCCGGTGGCGGGCTGGCGCTCGGCATCGGTAGCGTCGTGGAATCGGCCCATGCGCAGGGTGCGGCCAAGCCGGCTTCCTCGCCGCAGGCCTTTCTGCAGATCGCGCCGGACAACACGGTGACGGTCGCCGTGAACCGGCTCGAATTTGGCCAGGGCGTGCATACCGCGCTGCCGATGGCGCTGGCCGAGGAACTCGACGTCGACTGGAAGAACGTGCGCGCCATGCTGGCGCCGGCAGGCGATCCTTACAAGGACCCGATGTTCGGCATCCAGATGACCGGCGGCTCCACGGCGGTCAATCATTCGTTCGAACAGTACCGCGAGCTGGGCGCGCGGGCGCGCGCGATGCTGATCGCCGCGGCGGCCCAGCAGTGGAAGGTGGACCCGGCAAGCTGCGCCACGTCGCTCGGCGTGGTGACTTCGGGCGCCAACCGCGCCACGTATGGCGAACTGGCGCAGGCCGCCATGGCGCAGCCGGTGCCGGCGCAGGTCAAGCTCAAGGACCCGGCGCAGTTCCGCATCGTTGGCAAGCCGACGCCGCGCCTGGATGCCGCCTCCAAGCTGCATGGCGATGGCGTGTTCGGCCTGGACGTGAAGCTCAAGGATATGAAGGTGGCCGTGGTGGCCCATCCGCCGCGCTTCGGTGGCAAGGTCAAGTCGTTCAATGCGGACAAGGCGCGCAAGATCAAGGGCGTGGCCGATGTCTTCCTGGTGCCCGTCGATCGTGGTGGCACCGGCGTGGCGGTGGTGGCCGACGGCTACTGGCCGGCCAAGACCGCGCGCGAGGCACTGGAAATCGTCTGGGAAGACGCAGGCTCGAAGGTCAGTTCGGCGGCGCTGTTCGACGAGTACAGCAAGCTGGCCGCGCAGCCGGGCACCGTGGCCAGGGCGCTGGAAGGCGGCAACATCGATACGGCGCTGTCCGGTGCCGCGAAGGTGATCGAGGCCGAGTACCGTGTGCCGTACCTGGCCCATGCGCCGATGGAACCGTTGAACTGCACGATGCAGGCCGAGATCGCCGCGAACAAGGCCACGGCCGTCAAGGTGTGGGTGGGCTCGCAGTTCCAGACCATCGACCAGGCCGCGATCGCGCGCACGCTGGGGCTCACGCCGGACAAGGTCACGCTCAATACGATGATGGCAGGTGGCGGCTTCGGACGCCGTGCCGTACCGACTTCCGACTATCTGG
Source organism: Cupriavidus sp. HMR-1 (assembly GCF_000319775.1). Taxonomy (NCBI): domain Bacteria; kingdom Pseudomonadati; phylum Pseudomonadota; class Betaproteobacteria; order Burkholderiales; family Burkholderiaceae; genus Cupriavidus; species Cupriavidus sp. HMR-1. Next base: position 7,313 of record NZ_ANKP01000048.1, on the reverse strand, counting down.
TGGAGTCGGCCAACGTGATGCGTAGCTGGATCGCCGCTGGCCACACCGAACCGCTCAAGGTGATGTGGAGCCGTGAGGACGACATCAAGGGTGGCTACTACCGTCCGCTGCACGTGCACCGCGCACGCGTCGGCGTGGACGCGCAAGGCAAGGTGGTGGGCTGGCAGCATACGATCGTCGGCCAGTCGATCATCACCGGCACGCCGTTCGAGCCGATGATGGTCAAGAACGGCGTCGATGCGACCATGGTCGAGGGCATCATCGAGAACGACTACGGCCTGCCGCTGCAGCTGAACGTGCATCACCCGAAGACCGACGTGCCCGTACTCTGGTGGCGCTCCGTGGGCAACACGCACACGGCGTTCGTCAAGGAAACGCTGGCTGACGAAATGGCCACTGCCGCCAAGCAGGACCCCGTGGCATGGCGCATGGCGCGGCTCGACGAGAAGGCGCACGCTCGTCATCGCGCGGCGCTCCAGCTTGCCGTGGACAAGTCGGGCTACGGCAAGAAGAAGTTGCCCAAGGGACACGCCTGGGGCGTGGCCGTGCATGAATCGTTCGGCTCGGTGGTGGCGTACGTGGTTGACGTGTCGATCGAGAAGGGCCAGCCGAAGGTGCACCGCGTCACGGCGGGTGTGCATGCCAACCGCGTGGTCAACCCGCTGACCGCGGAAGCCCAGGTCCAGGGCGGCTGCGTGTTCGGCATTTCGATGACCAAGCCCGGGTTTGCGATCGAGATCGAGAACGGCGTGGTGAAGAACAGCAACTTCCCCGACTATCCGCCTCCCCGCATTACCGATGCGCCGGTGGTGGACGTGTTCTTCGTGCCGTCGAACGACAACCCGACCGGGCTCGGCGAGCCGGGCGTTCCGGCGATCTCGCCGGCGATCGCCAACGCGCTGTTCCGGCTGACGGGCAAGCGTCAGCGTCAGATGCCGTTTGTGCTGACCTGAGCGTTTGCGCGTTTGCGCGTTTGCGTGTTTGCGTGTTTGCGTTAAGGTGGGTTTGCTCCCCCGCTCCCACAAATGGGAGCGGGGGCGCGCAACACGAGCAATCCCACGGCTCCTACCGTTCCACTCCCCCTTCCGCATTCCTCCACGCCTGCACGAAAGCGCGCAGGTCGCCGGCCGAGGCATCGGTCACGGCCCAGTAGCGCATGCCGTGCGCGCCCCAGGTTTCGATCTGGTAGCCCTGGCGTTCCCGTTCCCCCAGTGACCCCGAGTTATTGCCCGGTATGACGAACACGTCGATCGGATGCTGGTTGCGCCGGTAGACGATGACCGCCACGCGCTGACCATCGACGTAGTCGAGCCGTCCGCCTACCAGCGGGAATCCCGCCGCGCCCAGGTCGCGCACGTCGGGCGCGTAGTCGATGCGGCCGTTGAACCAGGGTTTGACGGTGTGCTGGTCCGACGACACGACGTCGATCGCGCGATTCGAGATCAGGCCACGCACGTGGCTGGCGACAATCGCGTTCGCGGTCAGGTCGCCCTCTGACGGCTGCTGATTGAACTGGAACAGGCTCAGTCCCACGGCCGCAGCCGTGATCGTGGCCAGTGCGGCGTTGGCGGCGGGCGACCATGTGAACCAACTGCGCCAGCCCGCGGGCTCGGCGGCGCCAGAGTCGGCAAATCCGGGTTCTGCGGGGGCGGGTAGCGATGCCACGATGCGCGCGCGCAGATCGGCTGGCGCGCGATGATAGGCCGCGCCATGACGGGTGGCCGCGCGCAGCGCCTGCAGGTTACGCAGGCTGTCGACGCACGACTCGCAATCTTCGAGGTGGCGTTCCAGGCGCACGCTGTCGGCCGCGCCGGCTTCGCCATCGGCGCAGGCCTGCAGCAGGTTGCGGGCGTCATTGCAGTCCATGGCGGGTGCCTCCTGCGGGTTGAACGATATCGGCCGGGGCGTTGGCGGTGTTGGGGGCGTCGGGATGGGCCAGCCGTACCGCGCCTTCGTCGCGCAAGGCCACGACGGTGGCGGCCAGCATTCGCCTGCCACGTGCCAGCCGCGACATCACGGTGCCGACCGGAATATCGGCGATGCGTGCGATGTCGCGGTAATGCAGTTCCTCCAGTTCGCGCAGCACCAGAACCTCCCGAAACACGACCGGCAGTCGCTCCAGCGCGGCATGCACCAGTCGCACATCCTCCTCGCGCACCAGCCACTGTTCCGGGTCGCCGGGCCCGCCATGCCAGTCGGGCAGCTCACCCGGTGGCGCGGCTTCGTCGTACTCCACCTCGGCAGCCGCCTTGCGCTTCTGCCACGTGGTGAACCACGTGTTGCGCACGATGGCCAGCAGCCACGGCCGGGGCTGGTCGCCGCGGAAACTGCCGAACAGCCGGAACGCGCGCAGGAATGCTTCCTGCACCACGTCATCGGCATCGCCCGAATTGCCGCATAACCAGCGGGCGAGGTTGTAGGCGGCGTCCAGATGCGGCAGCACCAGGTCGTCGAAGCGGCGGCGCGTGTTGGCGGCGTCCAAGTCAGTCCTTGCGTGTCGGCTGGTCGAAATGGCATAGCGGCATGAGTGCGTCTCCCCCGTTATACCGGCGCTGGGCCGATTCTATTCCCGGCGCTTGTCCGGCGCCAATGGTGTTCTCACCACTCCTGTGTGGTGGCACGGCAGTGGTGCATCAGAATCCCACGGTCCCGGGAATAAACGCCGGGCGCCTCCGGTATGACAGTCACCACCCACAGAACGAAGGAGGCTGTCATGCACGGAAACTGGAGTCGGCGCGACATATTGCGCCTGGCGGGCGCGGCAGGCGGTGCCGTGGTCGCATCGGCGCTGCCCGGCTGGGCGGCGGGGCGTGACGAGGACTTTGTGTTCGTGCAATTGTCCGATTCGCACTGGGGGTTCGAAGGGCCGCCGAATCCGGACGCGCGCGGCACGTTGCCCAAGGCCGTGGCGGCCGTCAACGCATTGCCGAGCCAGCCCGATTTCATCATGTTCACGGGCGACCTGACGCATTCCACCGACGATCCGGCCGAGCGCCGCCGCCGCATGACGGAGGTACGCGACATCATCGCGCCGCTGCGTGCGGGCGCGGTGCACCTGATGCCGGGCGAGCACGATGCCAGCCTGGACGCGGGCGAGGCATTCCGCGAGCTGTTCGGGCCCACGCACTACACCTTCGATCACAAGGGCCTGCACGCCATCGTGCTCGACAACGTGTCCGATCCGGCCGGCATGGTGGGCGAGGCGCAGCGCAAGTGGCTGGCCGACGACCTGGCGAAGCAGTCGCGCGACGCGCGCATCGTGGTGTTCACGCACCGGCCGCTGTTCGATCTCTATCCACAGTGGGATTGGGCCACGCGCGACGGCGCGCAGGTCATCGACATCCTGATGCCGTACCGCAACGTCACGGTGTTCTACGGCCATATCCACCAGGAGCATCACCATATGACCGGCCACATCGCGCACCATGCGGCGCGCTCGCTGATGTTTCCGCTGCCGGTCGCGGGGTCGCAGCCGAAGCGTTTGCCCATACCGTGGGATGCCGCGCATCCGTATCAGGGTCTGGGCTGGCGTCAGGTGACGGCGACACCGTCGCCTGACGGATTCCAGCTGGCCGAGGTCTCCGTTAACGGGAGCAAGGCATGAGCACAGCCAATGCAAGCCGTCGCACGCTGCTGGGCTGGATGCTGGCCGCCGCGGTGGTGCCCGTGGTGTCGGTGGTGAGCCGGAGTGATGCCGCGGCGCCGCGCGTGATCCCGATGCGCGCGCGGCGCTTCGTGTTCATCCCCGATCGCGTGAAGCTCAAGGCGGGTGAGACCGTGGTGCTGTCGATCACGGCGGAAGACGTGGTGATGGGATTTTCCGCGCCCGACTTCGACGTCCGTGCGGACCTGCCGCCTGGCCAGGCGATCAAGGTGACGCTGACGGCGGGCAAGCCCGGCAGCTATGGCTTCCTGTGCGACATCTTCTGCGGGTCGGGGCACGAGAACATGAGCGGCCTCATCGAGGTGACGTAGAGACGCCATCAGAATGGTTCTGGCGTTTCTCGGGCCGAAAGGCCGTCACTCGCCTTCGCCACCCATGTACTCGTGCGTCTTGCCGTGCGGTGTCTGTTGCGTGGGTGGCGGCTTGCCGCCGCGCGCGGCCTTGCGGCGCACGTACCAGTAGTGCGCGCGATCCAGGTAGAGATAGACCACCGGCGTGCTGAACAGCGTGAGCATCTGCGATACCACCAGCCCGCCGACCATCGCGTAGCCCAGCGGCCGACGCAGTTCGGACCCCGCGCCGTGCCCGAGCATAAGCGGCAGCCCCGCCAGCAGCGCGCACATCGTGGTCATCATGATCGGGCGGAAGCGCAGCAGACACGCCTCGTAGATCGCGTCGCGCGGAGACATGCCGCGCTCGCGCTCGGCCACCAGCGCGAAGTCGACCATCATGATGCCGTTCTTCTTGACGATGCCGATCAGCAGGATGATGCCGATCAGCGCGATCACGGTGAAGTCGTAGCCACCCAGCATCAGCACCAGCAGCGCGCCGACGCCGGCGGATGGCAGCGTCGAAAGAATCGTCAGCGGGTGGATATAGCTCTCGTAGAGCAGCCCCAGCACGATGTACACCGCGATCAGCGCGGCGGCGATCAGGTAGGGCTGCGAAGCCAGCGACGCGCCGAATGCCTGCGCGGTACCCTGGAACGCGCCGCCCAGCGTGCGTGGCCGCCCCATGCCGGCCAGGGCCTTGTTGATGGCCTCCACGGCATCGCCCAGCGACGCGCCCTGCGCCAGGTTGAACGAGATGGTCACGGCCGGGAACTGCCCCTGGTGGCCGATCGACAGGTAGGCCGTGCGGTTCGTGTCGATCTTCACGAACGACGAGAGCGGCACCTGCTCGCCGGTGATCGGGGACGTCAGGTAGAGCTTGTCGAACAGGCGTGGGTCGTCCTGCAGTTGCGGCGTGGCTTCGAGGACCACGTGGTAGCTGTTGATCTGCGTGAAGTACTGTGCCACCTGGCGCTGGCCGATCGCGTCGTAGATCGTGGCGTCGATCAGCGCCGGCGTGATGCCGAAGCTCGACGCGCGCGCGCGGTCGATCGTCAGCATGGCCGCGGCTGCGGAGTTTTGCTGGTCGGACGCTACGTCGGCCAGTTGCGGCAATTGGCGGAACCGCTCCAGGACGCGCGGCGCCCAGTCGTTGAGTTCGGCGAGATTGGCGTCGGTGAGCGTGTACTGGTACTGCGTGCGCGACAGCCGTCCGCCAACGTTGATGTCCTGTCCGGCTTGCAGGAACAGGTTGGCGCCCTCCACCTTGGCCAGCTTCGGTCGCAGCCGCGCGATGATCTCGTCGGCCGTGGCCGTGCGGCCTTCCTCCTTCGGGCGCAGCGCGATGAAGAAGTTGCCAGTGTTGACCGTGTTCTGCCCGCCTGTCATGCCGACGGCCGAGATGTCGGGGTCGCTGCGCACCACATCCGCCAGCGCCACCATGCGCGCATTCATCGACTTGAATGATGCATCCTGCGCGGACTCCGCGGTGCCGAACACGAAGCCGGTGTCCTGCTGGGGGAAGAAGCCCTTCGGGATGATCACGAACAGCACCACCGTGGTGGCCACGGTCAGCAGGAACACGCACAGCGTCAGGAACTGGTGATCGAGCACGTGATCGAGCCCGCGCCGGTACGCACCGAGCATCGCATCGAAGCCGCGCTCGAACATCAGGTAGAGCCGTCCGTGATGGCGGGCGTGGGCCGGGTCGTGCGGCTGCAGGAATTTTGCGCACATCATCGGCGTCAGCGTCAGCGAGACGATCACCGATACCGCGATCGTCAGCGTCACCGTGACCGCGAATTCGCGGAACAGCCGGCCGACGATGCCGCCCATCAGCAGCAGCGGGATGAACACAGCCACCAGCGACACGGAGATCGACACGATCGTGAAGGCGATCTCGCCGGCACCCTGCAGCGCGGCCTCCAGCGGCGACATGCCCGCTTCCACGTGGCGATAGATGTTCTCAAGCATCACGATCGCATCATCGACGACGAAGCCCACGGCAATCGTCAGCGCCATCAGCGACAGGTTGTCGCGGCTGTAGCCCAGCAGGTACATGCCACCGGCCGTGCCCAGCAGCGCCAGCGGCACGGTGATGCTCGGGATCACCGTGGCCCATACGTCGCGCAGGAACACGAAGATGATGCCGACCACCAGCACGATGGTCAGGATCAGCGTGAACTCGACATCGGCTTCCGAGGCGCGGATGTTCTGCGTGCGGTCAGCCAGCACGTTGACGTTGACCGCGGCTGGGATCGAGAGCTGCAGGCGGGGCAGGGCGGCCTTGATGCGGTCCACCGTGGCGATCACGTTGGCGCCCGGCTGCTTGGTCACGGCCAGGATGATCGCGCGGCCGTTGTGGAACGTGTTGTCAGCGGGGGCGGCGGCGCCGGCGAACGCCCAGCCCGCGAGCCGGTTGTTCTCGGGGCCATCCACCGCCACGCCGACATCGCGCACGCGCACCGGGGCGCCGTTGCGCCATGCCAGCACCATGTCGTTCCACGGCGCCGCGCGGGTGATCTGGTCGTTGGTGTAGACGTTGAAGGCCTGGGTCGCGCCATCGGTGGCGCCGGTTGGCTGGTTGACCGTGGTCGCCGCGATCACGCCACGGATGTCTTCCATGCTCAGGCCCATCGACGCGAGCTTGGCCGGGTCTACCTGGATGCGCACGGCCGGCTTCTGCTGGCCGCCAATGTTGACCAGGCCCACGCCTTCGATCTGCGAGATCTGCTGCGCCAGGATGTTGTCGGCGAAGTCATTGACGGTGGTCAGCGGCAGCGCGTCGGACTGCACCGCCAGCACCAGGATCGGCGCGTCGGCGGGGTTGATCTTGCGGAACGTCGGGGGTGTCGGCAGGTTCGACGGAAGCTGGCCGCCCGCGGCGTTGATGGCGGCCTGCACGTCCACGGCGGCGGCGTCGATGCTGCGGTTCAGGTCGAACTGCAGCGTGATCTGCGTGGTGCCTTGCGCGCTGGTCGACGTCATCTGCGACAGCCCCGCGATCAGCGAGAACTGCCGTTCGAGCGGCTGCGCCACGTTCGACGCCATCGTCTCGGGATTGGCGCCCGGCAGGTTGACCGTGACCTGGATCGTCGGAAAGTCCACCTGCGGCAGCGGGGCGATCGGCAGCAGCGGCCACGCGGCCAGGCCAACGAGCAGCAACGCGAGCGCCAGCAGCGAGGTGCCGATCGGCCGCTTGATGAAGGTGGCCGAAATACTCATGGGTGGCTCATCGGAAGGCTCACTGGCGCGCGGCGGCCGTGGCGCTGGCGGCGACAGCAGGGGGGGTGCCGGCAGTGGATTCGGCGGCCGACCCG